>JAPPND010000037.1 GCA_028818795.1 Gammaproteobacteria bacterium
GCGGCCATCGGCGACATCGACAACGACGGCGACCTCGACCTCCTGGTCACCAACGACGGTCCCAACCGGCTGTATCGGAACAACGCCGACGGCACCTTTTCGGACATCACGGAGAGCGCCGGTATCGAGGGCACCCACTGGTCCACCTCGGCGGCGTTCTGCGACATCGACGACAACGGGCTCCTGGATCTCTACATCGCGAACTACGTTACCAACGAGCCGCCCTACGCCTGCGCGAGCGGCACCGGCGAGCCGGACTATTGCGGCCCAAACGCCTATCGCGGAGTACCAGACCGCTTGTACAGGAACAACGGGGCCGGGTTCGTCGATATTAGCGTCACGAGCGGGATCGCACAGACGGCCCGCAACGGGCTGGGCGTGGTCTGCTTCGACTTCGACGGCGATGCCCGGGACGATTTTCTCGTCGCCAACGACGGCGAACGCAATCAACTCTGGATGAACGAGGGCGACGGCACCTTCGTCGACCGCAGCGTGCGGTTCGGCGTCGCCACGAACATCGAAGGCGATACCGAGGCCAGCATGGGGATCGCCTTGGGCGATGTCGACGGCGACCTGCGCCTGGATGCCCTCATGACGCATTTGGCCGGCGAGACCAATACCCTCTACCTCGCTGACCCGATGGGCATGCTGCTCGACTCCTCGGCGTTGTCCGGTGTCGGCTTTCCGAGCGTCGCCGACACCGGTTTCGGTGTTGCGCTAGCCGACCTCGACCAGGACGCGGACCTCGACCTCGCTGTCGCCAACGGCCGGGTCCAGCGCGGCGCCGATTCGACCGCCCCACCGGGCGACGAGGCGGCGACAGACACCTTCCGGCGACTCTACGCCGAACCAAATCTGCTCATGGTGAACAACGGTCGGGGCTGGTTCGACGACCGTTGCGAGGCGACCCCCGGATTCTGCGCCACCACCGAAGTGAGTCGCGGTCTGCTCACTGCGGACGTCGACGGCGATGGCGACCTCGACATCCTGGTCACCAACGCCAACGGGCCTGCACGCCTATACCGGAACGACCTTCCGGACAAGGGGAACTGGCTCAAACTAAACCTCGCCGATCCGGTTCTGAACAGAGATGCCATCGGCGCAACGGCGCGCGTCCGTTTAGGGGAAGTCTGGCAGGCAAGGCCAGTGGTCCATGCCACTAGCTACCTGTCCAGCGCCGACGCACAAGTGCATTTCGGATTGGGACCGGCCGAGGCCGTCGACGAAATCGAGGTGATCTGGCCCGACGGGGCGCGCGAGCGGTTCCCTGGAGTCCCCGCAAACCATTCGACCGTGATCCGCAAAGGCACAGGACGCGGGGACGGCGTTTGAGCATGGCCGTCAGGATGGCGGGTTTCCTCGCGCTAGGGGCGTTTGTGCTTTCCGGGTGCGGTGAACAAATGTCGGAACCCGCCATTCCCCGCGTCGAGACGAATGGCATGGAAGCACCCGTGCGAGTCCTGATCGACGCCGTCACTCGCAACCTCGAGAATAACCGCCAATCGGCCAACGCTTGGGGACGGCTCGCGCGGGTCTACCACGCCCACGAGCTGTATGCGCCGGCGCTCGCCTGCTATGGCCAGGCAATGCGGCTCGACGCGGACGACTTCCATTGGCCCTACCTCGCCGCCCACGCCGCTTCGGAAGGCAACAAGGACACGGCGTTGGCCCTGTTCGAGCGCGCACGCGCCCTCGCCCCGCGAAATGGAACGGTTCTCGTTGCCCAGGGCGACCTGCTCGCACAGTTGGGTCGTGTAGATGCCGCTCGCGAGGCATATCTCGCCGCACTGGAAGCCGACGACCGGTCCAGCTTCGCGCGCGTGGGATTGGCGAGGGCGGCGCTTGTCGAGGACGACCTGCCCCGGGCGCGGTCCCTGCTCGAACGGGCCGCCGAACTGGCGCCGACCGACGGCGGCATCTACCCCTTGCTCACCGGCGTCCTTGCCCGGCTTGGCGAGTCCGAACTGGCGGCCCGGGCGGAATGGCTCGCCAAGGTCTACGACACGCCCTTGGCACCGCGCGACCCGCCCCTCGACGCCATGCGGCGACTCGCCGCAAACTCGCACGCCCTCGCATCGACCGGGCGGACCCTCGCCGAAAGCGGCGACCTGCTCGCGGCCGAAGTGCAGTTACGCAAACTGCTTGCGATCCGCCCGGGAACGCCGCTGGAACTCGGTAATCTCGCCACCGTGCTGTCACGGCAGGGCCGTCACGCCGAGGCGATGGAATTCTTCGCCCAGGGGCTGGCCGGGAATCCCGACGAGGTGGTCCTGCTGAGCCACCAGGGACTGACGCAGATGATGATGGGCAATGTCGAAGCCGCCGAGGCTTCCCTCGAGCGGGCCACGACCCGTGATCCGTCCTACCCGCAGGCGCAGTTCAATCTCGGCGTGCTCCGCTTCGGTCAGGGCAGGCACCGGGACGCGATCACTCTCTTTGAACGGGCCCTCGACCTCGACCCGGGCTTCACCGACGCCTATTTGAACCTCGGGAGCAGCTACGCGGCGCTCGGTGAATACGAAAGGGCCCTCGACCCCTGGGAGCGGCTGAGGCAGGCCCAGCCAGACAACGCGGCCCTCATCCACAACATCGCCCTGGCCAACGCACGCCTCGGCCGGCTCGACTCGGCGATTGCCGACTTCGAACGCGCCGTCGAACTCGATCCGGACAA
>JAPPND010000112.1 GCA_028818795.1 Gammaproteobacteria bacterium
GTCAAGCCCCCTTCAACCCGGATCCCACGAAAAACGTCAAAATGAGAATTGCTGGCGTTCCTGGCTTGGTCTTGGTCGTCGCGATGGCGGTGACTGGATACGCGGGCGCCGCGGCGCTGACCACCGCGTTGGCTGCACTAGGAGGCCCGTTCGGAATGCTCGGCGGCATCGGGCTGCTGTTGCTGTTGGGGCTCATATCACGGGCACTGTCGCAGATCGGTTTCGAAGGTCTGTTCAAGGCTGTGCTGAACCGGCTGCGAGCCAAAGGGCATACGCTCGAAGAGATCGCCGAGGTGGTGGACGGCTACTGGTTCGTCTCCGCGCAGTTGAAGAGGAAGCTGCGGCACTACCTATGGCTCTGGGGCGGACAGAGCGGTGGGGCCCGGAAGTGCTGACGGTCGCGAATGATAGGGTCTCCGGTTCAGGGCCGAGATCTCGAAGCAGCAGGCTTGGCATGACTGATCGCACGTCTTTTCGGCGTGTTGGGCTGTTTGAAGGGCGGGATGCCGCGGACGCTCGGAAATGGATTGCCGAACGCTTGGGAGTACGCGGGGCGGGAAGACTGATCGTGTCCTACCTGGGAGGTGGCGGAGGCGCGGTGGCATGACGACGGTTGGAGAATTCGCTGCGGTGAGCGGTGTTCCGGAGGGGGATGTGCTTCGGTTGCTCGAGCAAGGAGGGTTTCCGCAACGTAAAGCCGGCGAGGTGCTGTCGGAACAGGACGAGGATCTGCTCCGACCTCTCGTCCAAACATGTCGAGGCGCTGAAGCAATCCGAGCCCTACGCGAACAGGCCGGGCTGTCGCGGGCGCAGTTGGCGTCGGCTGCTGGTCTCTCCGAGCGCCAAACTGCGAGGATCGAGGCGGGAGAGATCGATCTGACGAAAGCCGAGGACCAGATGAGGCGGCTGGCCGGCGCGTTGCATGTGACGGTCGACGACCTCTTTTTCCAGAGAACCACAAGGGTCCGGCGCGCGCTTCTGGCGGAACCCGCGTCCTCCCAGACGATGCCGGTCGGCGCAACGGTAAGTCCCCTGACCAGACTAGGCTTCGCGCTAGTGCGGCTACGCTACGGTCTGAGCGTCGGACAGGTGCTGGAACTCGCACCTCTGATGTTCGGGCTTCTGGCCGAAGGAAGTCTCCTGCGGAGAAAACGGAAACTCAAGCAGCTCGAGGATGCGTACGGCGATGTGAGACCGGAACTGAGGCGCTACTTGGCAGATTTCCGCGAGCGATGCGATGCTGAGACGAGGTCGATCAGCAGGAGAGACCTGCGTGACCATGCGAGTCTCTTTCGGGTTCCAAGTACGGACGATAGTGGCAACGGAGAAGCACCGACGATTGGCAATGAAGGCGACGATGACTTCGATCCGTTCTCCGCATATTTGTTCGAGTTGGCTCGAGGACTGGCGGAGGATCACGAAAGGCCGGTCAGAGCGGGGGACTGGCGCAGTACCGAACGGCAGTTGGTCGTTTGGATGTTTCGCGAAGAGATGGAGAAGATCGCGTCGAAGTCGGACAAGGCACGGTGGGCCTTGGAGTACGGGGATGCGGCCCTTTTCGACCTGCCCGGTGAATTGCGGGAGGACTTGCAGCAAAGGGGCGTTTTGGAAGAAGAGCCTGAGCAGAAGACGCATCGCATCCAGCAGCGCATCGACTGGTTGGAGCGAAAGTTGAGTCCGGAGATCGAGGGAGCGATCCGTCGATGGCGGGCAGAGTGGAGCGACAGAGCCGAAGGAGGAACTTGATGAGCACCACATACGACAAAGATCTGAACGACGTGTTGGCGAAGGCGACCAACGAGGAACTGACGGTTCCACACGATATCATCGTCAAGAAGCTGTCCGAGCTGATGACAATCGAGGAGGTCTACAAGGAGCACTATCCAGACCACAGCAAGTATCCGGATCTGATGGCGAAGGAACTGCGCGCGTTCGGTGGCCACACGTTCGTGAACGTGTTCAGGGGCGGCGGGCCTAGCTGGTACGAAGTGGTCTGTGACGTCGCTCGCAAGGTCAAGGCGCCGTTCGGAGAAGGGCAGAGCATCGCGGACGTGGAAGCGTCCATTTTGGCCACGATTCTCTCCAAGGCGTTCGAGAAGATGTCCGAGGAAGAGAGGATGGTGGTCATCAATGAGATCCGGAAGTCCAACAAGTCTTGGGCCGGAGGTGTGTCCGCAGCGATGTTCCTGGCGCTCTTCAAGGTCGGCGGATTTGCGTCGTATAAGCTGATGCTGATCGTGACGAATGGCTTGGTTACGCAGCTGCTGGGCCGCGGTCTCCCGTTCGTCGTGAACACGGCCTTGACAAGGACAATGGGGGTGGCGAGCGGTCCGATCGGCTGGGGCCTGAACGCACTGCTGTTGGCATACGAGGCGGGAGCGCCCTCGTATAAGGTCACGGTACCTTGCGTGGCTTACGTTGGGATGCTGAGGGCCAAGCAGCAGATGATGCGCTGCGAGAAGTGTGGCGCGCTGCTGAACCAGAGCTTTGCGTTTTGTCCGGAGTGCGGCACGAAGACGGATGGTCGCGAGGCTGACTCCCGTCCGTCGAGCGCAAGTTAGGCGAAGTCGAAGATTGCGTGAGCCGTCGGCAGCGCGGAAAGTGGTAGTGCGGAGCCGGGCGGCGCGTAGGCCACGAGGAGCTGATGGGCACGCGTAGGCTCCATCTCGAAGTCACTTGGCCGGTCTGCAAGACGGTTGGGCCGTTGAAGTATTCCAATCAGCTTGCAGGCCTGTTGCATAGCGAAAGGCACAAGCTGCGGGGCGATCTTGTTTGCATCAGGGGTGACGGGGTCTACATACGCGGGCTCTTCGGCTGCCAAAACGCGGTTCCGGACGTCGATCGCTATGAGATCGTCCAGGCCGGGGTAACAGAGGCGGGTCCCACTCAATCGGAAGGGGAGCACCAAGTCGCGGTGAGGGAGCACCAAGTCGCGAACGCAGTGCCGTCCGGGGTAGAGGAGTGTCACGCTCCCATCTCCACGTATCCCTACGTGGATCGGTCGGTCGCAACGGGATGCGGTCGACCGGCGCTCGTGATCGTACTTGAGTCGCCACATCGCGACGAGTATGGGGACAGTGTTGACAGTCCGATCGCGCCTGCCCGAGGCTCGACAGGGGCAGGCATCCACAGGCATCTCTGCGACGCGCTGAACTCGCACCCACAAATCAGGCGTGCGTTGTTCGAGCGCGCGCCGGTAAGGGTGGTCATATCGAATCCCATTCCATTCCAGACGTCGGCCTATGCGATCCATGGGGGGAGGCTTCGTGTTTCGGATCGCCTCCGTGATTTTGTCTGGCGTGAACTCTGGCGCGACCAGACGCTTGGCCTATCGGCCGTATTCCGTTCCAAGCTGGTGTGCTATACGCCAATAGCGATCATCAACGCCTGTACGGTGGGCGGAAATCCTAGCCGCCGCACTGAAGTGACTGAAGCGATTCGGACCAGTGAGGAGCTCCGTGAGGTGCCGCTGTATCAGACGTGTCATCCATCGATGTGGCACTGCAGCACGACGCTCACGTCGATCTGATCGAACAGGGGGATCGCAGGGGGTTCAGGAACGCGGCAAGCCCGCGCGTCTCGGATGGGCGAGCTGGCGTCCCCTGCAATCCGCGACGGACGGCGGCTGGTCGGACATCGTGCTCAACCACGACAACGAGGCCATGATCCGCAGCTCGCAGCTCGATGATGTTCGTCAGGCGCGGGGTTTGAGGCCGATGCCCCGTCACTACCGGACTGCCGGACGCGTCGCGGGAAGTCTCAATCTGTTGGGCGGGGAGGAGTCGGCATCGCCGGAATCCGGTAGTGACGGGGCGCGGAACGAGGCGCGGCCCCCGTGGCGGCGGGCGCGGGCGGGAAGTTTAGCTGGTGACCCGCTGATGATGCCTGTATAGTGCGCCGCGCTTTGGTGCCGTCGTATGACGGCCTCGCCGGGGCCACCCGGAAGTCCAGGGCGTCCTGGGCGCGTCGAAGCAATTCGGCGTTGACCGTAGCGCTACGGCCGTGAACCGGGGAATACCCGGTAGTCCGGGAAGCCGGACGCGCCTGGAGCAATCCGGCGTCTGTCGGGGAAACCCGGCCCGGGCGCGGGTTACCGCGTCCGACGTGCCAAGCCGCGAGAATACCGCGGCGACCGGGGAGATGCACCGGGCAAGGCACGGTACGCCATGTCGCCGATTCGGCGGCGGCAGGGGCATACCCGAGACGGCAGACGGCCTCCGCGAACATTGCGATACCTTCGCGGACGACCCGGCAACAGCCGGGCGACGAGCCGGAACTGTCGTGGCGAGACATCGCGACGGTTGGGGTCTAGTCCACCCCTGCCATTGCGGATCACCGGGCTGCGGGTAAGCAGCAGTCCAGCGGATTCGCGTGGTCGCGAACGAAGTCGCGCCGAAGAGGCTCGCGGTCGCTGCCGGGAACGGCAAGCCGCAGCCGCCGCGATTGACGGCAACCGGAAGAAGTGCATCGAGGGCTGACCGCAGTTGAATCTGCGCTCCGACGACCTGTTCAAGGCGCCGGATGGCCCATCAAAACTAATCAATGCCACCCTCCCCGGTCGCCGTGCGGCGGCCGCGGGGGAGACTCCCGCGATCTCCCCGGACACGGCGGCGGCCCTCGCGCCGTTGCCCGTCCGGCGGCGTCCTGTCCTTCCGCAACCTCCTGAAACGGCTTGGGAAACGCTTAGCGCAATGCTACGCACGCGGTCGTTGACGGCGCCGTCCACCCTGCTAGTTTCGAGGCATGCGGCAGCTCAACCACGACCTGAAACTTCTGCAGGACGACGCTAGGGACGGCGCGTACGGCACCCGCAGCGGGCGCTCCTTCAACCTCGCCCTGATGGCCAACACCCTCCACGAACTCGGCTACCGGCGTCTGCGGGCGACGGGGCTCCGGGGCAAGCACGTCGAGGCGCTGGTGCGCGAGTGGCAACACGCCGGGCTCTCCATCGGCACCATGAAGAACAGGATGAGCCACCTGCGCTGGTGGGCGAAGCGGATCGGCAAGCCGAACGTGGTGCGCGCGGACAACGCGAGCTACGGGATCGGCGACCGGAAACGCGCGACCAACGAGGACCGGAGCCGCGACCTGCCGGACGACCGGCTGGCGCTGGTCAAGGATGAACACGTCCGCATGGCGCTGAGGCTTCAGGAGCAGTTCGGCCTGCGCCGCGAGGAGGCGATCAAGTTCTCGTCGTCGTATGCGGACCGGGGCTCGAAGATCGTGCTGAAGGCGTCGTGGACGAAGGGTGGCCGGGCGCGGGAGATCCAGGTGCTGCACGAACCGCAGCGCGGCGTGCTCGACGAGGCGCGGGCGCTGATGTGGCGCTGCTGATCGACTTCGGTAACGTGGTGCGGGGCGTCGAGAGTGACATCGACTGCAAGGCGCTGTTCCGGCTCGCTGGCGAGCACGGCAGGGTTGCCGCCGCGAACGCCTACGCCGACTGGAGCGCGGACGACGTGCGCGGCTACCGGGCGGCGCTGCGCGGAGCCGGGATCGAGCCGGTGGATGTGCCGGCACGGTCGGATCCGACGCGCGAGGTGTGCATCAGGATGGCGATGGACGCGGTGGAGCTGATGTGGTCAGCGCCGCAGGTCGGCGTCTACGTGATGGTGGCGGCGGACGGCGGGGCTGTTCCCTGCGGTGGACGCGCTCCGGCGGCGCGGGAGGAAGGTCGTCGGCGCGTGGCCGGTGGGCCGCTGGTCGTAGTCCGGGGCAAGCGACGGAGCGACGCGGAGGCGCAAGGCCCGGAGCCCCTGCGCCCCCGCCGCGGAAGTGCGGTCAGTGGCGTCTGTATCTCCATCCACTGTCGTGCAACGAGGCTTCCCAGCCGCGCTCTGCCTTCGGCACCGGGTCTGGCAGGGGCGACCAATAGGCTGCAGACGCTTCGCGCGGCGCGCGGGCGTTCCAGGGACTGATTCCGCAATCGAGATTCGAGGGCTCGTGCGCCCTGTCGGGCCTGGCCGCGAAGTCGTCGATCGCCGCCGCGTCGATGGCGTCCTGGCGCTTCTGCGCGCGCTCGATGTCCCGGTCTTCGCGGCACCGCTCGCAGAGGAAGTCGCCTGCCAGACGTTTCCGATACGCGCAGCGCCGGCAGCCGCCTTCGGCAGTCAGGGCCTTGCGGCGGCGTCGGCATGACGCGGCTCTCCTGTCCAGACAGCGCTGACAGGACCGTGCTGGGGTTCCGTCCTTCTTGATCGCGACTTTCCGCGAGCATCTCGGCTGGACGCAGCGGTCCGAGCCCTCGGTGCGGGTGGCGGGCCGGACGAATCCCGGCGGCAACGCTCCGCTCCACTGGGCGATGAGAAGTTGAAGGTCCATGGTGTTCTCCGTGTTGGCGACGCGGAAGTGCGTCGGTCCCCCGGCCGCAGCGTGCGCGCGCAGGCCGGTCACCTCGCGCCAGCGAGGTCGGAGCGTCAGCGGAGAACCCGGAGGGTTGGCCGGTCGAGCACGCGCGCCACCATGGGCGCCACCGACGGACGGGACGGGTGCTATCCGCTGCGGGTCGCGTGGGCCGCCGGGCGCGGCGGGGAAGTGGGCGGGCGTGGGAGATCCGCCGACGGGTGGCCCGGGGCTTGCAAATGCGGCCCGTCTGGGCCACAACGGTTCGTCGTGGAAACCGAGCAGGAAGCTCATGGTCCAGGCGCTGTCCCTTCCGGTGGTTGCGGCGAGTTGCCGCAGATGAACGCGACCGCCTACATCGAGACGTCGGTGGTCAGCTACCTGACGGCGCGCCCATCGCGGGACGTGGTGGTCGCCGCATACCAGGAGGTGACGCGCGAGTGGTGGGGGGACGCCGCCGCCAGGTTCGAGCTGGTCGCGTCGGAACTGGTGCGCGCGGAATGCGCGGGCGGGGACCCGGGCGCCGCGCGGGATCGCCTGAAGATGCTCGAAGGCGTCGCGCTGCTGGGCGCCTCGCCGGAGGCCGAGGACCTCGCGCAGCGTCTGCTTGATCTCGGCGCGGTTCCGCGCGAAGCTGCGGCGGACGCGGCGCACATCGCCATCGCCGTGACGAACGGCGTCGAGTACCTGGTGACGTGGAACTTCCGTCACATCGCCAACGCGGCGATGCGGGTGCGGATCGAACGCGCGTGCAGACAGGCGGGCTACGAGCCGCCGGTGATCTGCACGCCCAGCGAACTGATGGAGACCGGACATGCGGACGAGGGAGACTGACCCGGTCATGGCCGAGGTCCGGGCGGTTCGGGACGGAATCGCGGCGCGCGCCGACTACGACGTGGCCGCGATCTTCCAGCGCATTCGCGAGATGGAGGACGGGTCCGGACGCGAGTACGTCGAGTACCCTCCGCGCCGGCTCGTCGAAGGTTCCGGCGAGCAGCTGGCCGTCTGAGCGCGCAACCCGCACGGGCGGAGACCGCCTGCGGGCTCCGGTCGGCGAAGCCGACTCGGGCGCGGGCCGCCGGAAGGCGGCATCGCCGCAATGGCCCTGCAAGCGCCGCCGCAGCAGGCATGCCGGGACCTAGGGACCAGCCCGGACTACGAGCCGATCAGCACTGTGGCCGCACAATCGAGCCAGCAAGGTGCGCTTGCCGGTCGTGCGGCTCGGCGCTTTGCTGGCGGTAAGGTGGGCGCCGGCGATCAGCGACAGGCGACTGACGAGGCTGGCCACCCTGAGCGGGTCGGCGCCACGGAAGGGGCAGCACCGGGACGCCAGGAAGGATCTCGGAGTCGCGCCGCCGCGGAGTCGCCGGCGTCGCAGTTCGAGTCACGAAAGAGCGCGTGATGGGTTCGGTGCCGGTTTGTTGGAACACCCCCAGAAAACCTATTCAACCGACTGTATTTATTGATCTTTTTTAGGATCTCTCGTTCACGCCGCAGCCCATGGCCCAGGCGCCCTGGTCGTCGGTCAGGACGAACAAAACGTTGGGGCGGTGCGGATCGCGGCTGGCCATTACTTCGTAGTGTCGATCTGCCGGCCCAACGCCGCCAGGAAGTTCGCCTCGTCCCTGGGTGAGACGAAGATCCGAGATTCGGCGTACGAGATCAGCATGCGCTTGCGGCTCAACGCGAAATCCTCGCGGAATTCGACCGGATGGGGCCGACGGGGCCACCGCTTGACGGTAGTGATGTCGGCTAGGTCGATGCGCTTGCGACCAAAGAGTGACGAGACCGTCAGCGTTCCGTTGCGAATGCGGTAGGTCGTTCCCGCCAGTAGCCACACGGGCATCGCGACGGCAAGAACCAGCACGGCGGTCGCCATCACGCTGTGGGTGGAGCTAGTCGTCACCGTCAGCAACAGGATCATCGCGCCGGCGCTTAGGGAGCAGCCCAGCATCTGGCCACAGGCGGGCCACCCGATCGCCGATCGAAAAACCCGCCCCGGTTCGTCGCCGGGGTTCGTCGGTTTGGCTGGGCGTTCGTTGACCATGGACCGCATCGCGAGATCGAAGCTTGCCACTTGTACGCCATGCGTGCCGAACTGGCAAGGAACCGACATTGCCGATGTCTGCCTGATGCACACATCTGTACGGGAGTGCTATCGTGGTTCCGTCGTTGTGGATACGACGTCGGTCAATGGTCGACACCCTCACACCCGCCCAGCGCAGCGCCCTGATGTCGCGCATCCGCGGCGTGGACACCAAGCCGGAACTCGCGGTGCGACGCGGCCTTCACGCCCGGGGCTACCGGTACCGGGTCCACCTGCGTGGATTGCCGGGACGACCCGACGTGGTGTTCACGAAGCGACGGATCGCGGTGTTCGTGCATGGCTGCTTCTGGCATCGTCATGGCTGCGCCAAAACGTCCGATCCGAAGTCGCGCGTCGAGTACTGGCAGACCAAGTTCGAGTCCAACGTCGAGCGCGACCGCCGCAACCAGGAGCAGTTGCTCCGCGACGGCTGGCGGGTCTTCGTTGCCTGGGAATGCGAAGTGGAGAAGGACGACACGCTGATCGCGCGGCTCGCCGATTTCCTCGGGCCGCCGCGGCTGCCCGAACCTGCTTGACCGGGTCGTTCCATGAAGCGCACGGCCGCCCAGGCGTTGGTGGAGACGCTTGAGAACCAGGGGGTCGACCGGGTCTTCTGCGTTCCCGGCGAGAGCTATCTCGATGTGCTCGACGCGCTGCGGGACTCGCCCATCCAAACCGTGGTCGCCCGACAGGAAGGCGGTGCCGCCATGATGGCGGAGGCCGATGCCAAGCTCACGGGCCGCCCCGGCGTCGTCTTCGTCACCCGAGGACCGGGTGCGGCCAACGCCAGTTCGGGGGTTCACGTGGCCCAGCAGGACTCCACGCCGCTGGTGCTGTTCGCTGGCCAGGTAGCGCGCGCCGCCCGGGGCCGCGATGCCTTCCAGGAACTCGACTTTCCAGCCTTCTACGGGGGGATGGCCAAGTTCGTGGCCGAGGTTGACGACGCGGACCGGCTGCCGGCCGTCGCCGCCGCCGCTTTCCACACGGCTTTGTCGGATCGCCCGGGGCCGACGGTGGTGTCGTTGCCGGAGGACATGCTCGGAGAGCCCTGTGCGGTGCCACCCGGCGGGTGCGCCATGGTGGACGACGAGCCCTTGGACGACACGCTCGTGCGCGAGTTCGACGCTCGGTTGGAGAGCGCCGAACGTCCACTCGTGGTGGTCGGCGGCTCGCTTTGGCGCGGGCCGGACACGGCGAGACTCGCGAACTACGCGGAGGTCGCGGGCGTTCCCGTCGCTTGCGTGTTCCGGCGCCAGCAGCTTTTCGACCACGAACATCCCCACTACGCCGGCGACATCGGCATCGGCACTAACCCGGCGTTGCGCCGCGGCGTCGAGGAAACCGACCTGCTCGTGCTGCTCGGCACGAGATTCTCGGAGATCCCAAGCCAGTCGTACGCGCTTCCCTTGGCGCGCACGCCGGTGGTTCACGTGCATCCCGATGCCTCGGAACTGCACCGGGTGCATCGGGCGGAATTGGCGATCCGGGCCCGTCCCGGCGCTTTCCTGGCGGCATCGGCGGCCCGGGGCAGGCGAACCGTGTACGTGGATGCCATGCATGCGGGCTACCTGGAATGGTCGCGGCTACCGCACCCGTCGCCCGGGGCAATGAACATGGGCAAGGTGATGGCCACGCTCCGCGACCTCGGCGAGGCGGACATGATCGTCACCAACGGGGCAGGCAACTACTCGGGCTGGGTACACCGCTTCCACCGCTTCCGTCGGTTCGGAACCCAGGTGGCGCCCACGTCGGGATCCATGGGCTACGGACTGCCGGCGGCGATCGCGGCGAAACTCCGCCACCCGGACCGCACCGTGGTGTGCTTCGCCGGCGATGGATGCTTCCAGATGACCGGCCAGGAGATCGCCACCGCCGTGCAGTACGACGCCCGCGTGATCGTCCTGGTGGTCGACAACGGCATGTACGGCACCATCCGCATGCACCAGGAGCGCTCGTTCCCGGGTCGCGTCCACGCCACGTCGCTGATCAATCCCGACTTCGCGGCCCTGGCCCGGGCCTGCGGCGCGTACGGGGAACGCGTGGAGCGCGATGCGGGTTTCCCGGCCGCGTTCGCGCGGGCCCGGGAAGCTCATGCGCCCGCAGTGTTGCACCTCGTGGTCGACCCGGAGGCGATCACACCCGCCGAGACGCTGTCGGGCCTGTACGTGGACGCGGTCATTCCACGCTGATCAGCTCCGTCACCATGGTGCCTCCGCCGGCCATGGGGGGCATCGTCGCCTCGCTCTTGACGGCGAGATGCGGCTTGGCGCGTGTCACCCAGTTCTTGCCCGAGATGCCTGTGCCATCGGCGCTGGCAATGTCCAATCGGTACGCATCGAAGGTTCCCGCAGGCGTTTCCACCGACTCCGCTGCGACCACCTCGATGTGCATCTGCTGCAGTTGCTGCATGCCCGGTTCGAATGCCTCTACACGGGTCTTGAACCCCGGTTCGAGCGGCATGACGGCAAGCGCTGTCTCCAGGTGGCCGAGGACCGTCCCTTCGAACGACACATCGACATCCATCGTGTTCCCGCCCGGCACGGTCACGGCACCCGTGATCGCGTCATCGGCGAAGTCCAGCCTCATGCTGAGCGGACCTTGATCAATGGCTCGGTGCACGGGGCGAAGGCTGTCGATTCGCAGAAACGCGATGTCGGACGCCTGGCCCATCGGCGAATCGACGGTGGTCGCGATGCGCCACACCTCTTCGTCGTTGTGGGTCGTCCTTGACCGCTCAACGGAGGTGTCCATTGTCATCGACTGACCGGCCATCTCCATGGTGATTCGGTAGGTCAGCGCAACAGGCTCCAGGTTGGAGCCGTCCAATGCGACCTCGACGAAATCGCCGTCGTCGGTGCTCGGCATCTCGACATTGTCGATGTCCACCCGGAGTTCGCGCAGTTTCGCTGAGATCTCCGGGGCAGTCTCGCGCTGGTAGCGACCGTCGAGATGCCGGGCCAGGAATCGCTCTATGCCGGCGAACATGGCCAAGCGGTTCTCCTTGCCTCGGAAGCCGTGGCCTTCGTCCGGCGCGAGCAGGTACTGCACGGGACGGTCGAGATCGCGCAGCGCGACGACGATCTGATCCGACTCGGCTTTCTTCACACGCGGGTCGTTGGCGCCTTGGATGATGAGCAGCGGCGCCTCGATGTTCTCGGCGTGGAAGAACGGCGATTGCGCAGTGAGGCGCGCGCGGTCTTCCTCGTCGTCGGGGTCGCCTACGCGGCGCATGAACATCTGCTTGGTGGGACCCCAGTAGGGAGGGATCGAGTTCAGCAAGGTGATGATGTTGGACGGGCCGACGATCGAGACGCCGGCGGCGTAGAGATCCGGCGTGAAGGCGACCCCGGCAAGCGTCGCGTAGCCGCCGTACGACGCGCCCATGATGGCGACCTGCTCGGGGTCGGCGATGCCCTGGTCGACGAGGTATTCCACGCCGTCGGTGATGTCGTGCTGCATGATTCCCGTGCCCCATTCGCCGTTCCCCGCGTTGAGGAACGCCTTGCCGTAGCCGGTCGAAGCGCGGAAGTTCGGCTGCATCACGGCGTAGCCCCGGTTGGCGAGGAACTGCACCCAGGGGTGGTAGCCCCAGTAGTCGCGCCCCCAGGGCCCGCCGTGGGGCAGAATCACGGTGGGCAGGTTCTCGGCGGGCACGTCCTTCGGCGTGACGAGATACCCCGGTATCTCCTGGCCGTCCCGCGCCTTGTAGCGAATGGCCTGCATGGGAGCAAGGCGATCGCTCGGCAGTTCCGGCCGGGAGTCGTAGAGCTTGTCGAGCGTCTTTGTGGCGCGGTCGTAGAGATAGACGGCGCCGGGATTGGTGTCGCTCCCGACCACGACGATCTGCGTCGATTCGTCCTCGGTGCTGGATTGATAGCTGATTTCGCCGTCGGGAAGTTCATCGCGCAGCCACTCGAGCTCGCGCTGCAGCGCTTCGGTGCGCGGATAGATGCGAACGCGGTCGCCGGTGTAGGACGTCGCGACCAGCTCTTCCGTGACGTCGGAGAACCAGGCGCCCCCGAAGTCCACCTCGCCCTCGGGGTCCGATTCGACGACCTCGGATTCGCCGCTCTCGACATCGACGAGCAGGAGCCCCGAGAGGTCGACGCCCTTGTTGCTCCGCATGTAGACGCGCTTGCCGTCCTTGTGGAACCGCACGGGTCCGCAGTTCTCCTCGAAACCGCATTCGTAGAGAACCCGGCCGAGTTGGCCGTCCTCCACGACGAGGGTCTCGTAGCCCCCGTCCGGGCGTTGCCGGGCGGCGAGTCGAACCGCCCCGGTGAGGTCGGTGACCCAACCCGCGACGTTGCTCGTGTTCTCGATCAGCATTTCGCGTTCGCCCGTGTCGATGTCGAGGCGATAGACGTCGTGGAGCGCAGGGTCGCGGTCGTTGATGCCCACGATGATGCGGTTCGGCGTGGCCTCGGGGACGGCGTAGATGAACGCCCGCACGCCCTCGATGGGCGTCAGGTCTCGGGCGTCGGGTGCGCCGGTCGCTTCGTTGACTTCGCCTGCGGGATCGACGGCGTAGACGTGGTAGTTCTCGTTGCCGCCCTTGTCCTGGACGTAGAGCACGTAGCGGCTGTCCTCCGTCCAGAAATAGCCGCCCACGGGACGTTCGGTGTCGGCGGTGATCGGCCGTGCGGCATCGAACGGTGCATCAAGGGCCTTCACCCAGATGTTCACGATCCCGTTGTGGGGTTTGCGGAAGGTGATCCATTTGCCGTCCGGCGAGATCTGGGTGCCGGAAATCTCGGGATCGCCGAAGAAGACCTCCCGGTCGATCAGCGGCGGCAAGCTGGCCAGACGACGCTCGACGGGGTCGTCTGGTGGCTCCTGTGCGTGGGTTGCCATGGGTGCGACGGCGAAAGCTGCCACCAGCGCGTTCCGGACGTATTGGGCGATTCGCATTTGCTTACGGCTCCGCCGTTGCGGGGGCGGCAAGCGTATCACTTGCACGCGGCTTCGCATGGACGTAGTCCGGACGCGAAGGCGGCCCGCTGGCAAATGCGACCGCCCAGCGATGCGAAGCTCCTTCGTAGGGCGACCCTTGCGGTCTGTCGATTAATGCAGCGTCGGTTCAACGGTACGAGAATGCGGCAGCATTCTCGATCGCGCCCGCAGGGCGCGCCGGGACGGGACAAGCCCGTCCCCTACGGTCGCATCGGAAACCGCGTGGGACCCTTGAGTTCGTCGAGGCGGGGCTGAATCCAGTCGATCCAACGGCATAGCACCGGGCGGGTTTCCCGGGGATCGATCAGTTCATGCACCGCGAAGGACTCGGCACGGGGATAGGGCGAACGGGCGCTGCGCAGCCGGTCTTCGAGTTCGCGGCGCTTGGCGTCGGGATCCTCGGCGGCGGCGATTTCCCGATGAAAGGCCACCGCAACGCCACCCTCGAGTGGCAGTGCGCCGGATTCCACCGATGGCCAGGCCAGCACGTAGTTGTCCGGTGCGTAGTGGGCGGCGGTGGCGACGCCGAAGCCCTTGTGGACCTGGATCGCGGCCCACGGGATTGTGGCCTGGGCTGCGGCGGCGACGGCGGCCATGCCGTACCGGATCGTGCCGTTGCGTTCGGCTTCCGGTCCGATCATGAAACCGGGCTGGTCGACGAAGTTGACGATGGGCAGGTGGAAGGTGTCGCACATCTCGACGAAGCGGCGGTATTTCTGGCCCGCCTCGGCGGTCATCGCGCCGGCGTAGACCCGGTTGTCGTTGGCCAGCACGCCCACCGGCTGCCCATCGAGACGGGCAAGTCCGGCGATCTGGCTGGGTCCGTACCCGGGGGCAAGCTCGAAGAAGGAGTCGCGGTCCATGATCATGGCGACGATCTCGCGCATGTCGAACGGGGCGTTGGAGTCCCGCGGGATGGCGGTGAGAAGTGCCTCCTCCATGCGTTCGGGATCGTCGTGGCAGTCGGTGCGCGGCGCACGTTCGTGGACATTGCCGGGGAGATAGCTCAGGAACCGGCGGACTTGGCCGAACATGTCGTATTCGTCCTCCGCGACATTGTCGATGATGCCGCTCTTGGCGTGGATGTGGGCACCGCCGAGTTCGTCCTTGGTGAGGCTGACCCCAAGTGCGCGTTCCACCAGCGCGGGCCCGCCGATCATCACCTGCGCGGTGTGGCGGGTCATCACCGAGAAGTGGGAAGCTACGAGTCGCCCGGCGGGGAAACCGGCCACCGCGCCGGCCGCCATGGATACGACCGGCACCTCGCCCATGGCGTCGGCGATGATCCGGAATCGGTGCGCGGAATAGACGGGCTCGCCGACCGTCCCGCCCCGGCGTCCGCCGCCGCCCTTGACGCTGCCGCCGCCACCCTCTAGGGAACGCACCAACGGCACCTTGTACTGTACCGCGAGATGCTCGGCGTAGACGCTCTTGCGCAAGCCGGCGGCGTTGGGCGAGCCGCCCTTCAGCGTGAAGTCCTCGCCACCCACCACGACCCGGCGGCCTTCGACTCGACCGAAGCCGACCACGTAGTTGGCCGGCACGAAACCGAGCAGCTTGTCGTTGTCGTCGTAGTCCGGGATGGCCGTGGCCTGGCCCTGTTCCTGGAACGTGCCGGGGTCCAGGACGCCGTCGATGCGCTCGCGGATGGTCAGGCGGCCCCGGGCGTGCTGTTTCGCGACTCCCTCCTTGCCGCCCTGCTGCTTGGCCAAGCGGCGACGGCGGTGGATTTCGCGGACTTCCTCTTCCCAGCTCATGCTTTGGGTGGCCTCAGGTCTCGAGGATCGCGATGACCTGGTCTTCCTCCACGGCGTCCTCTTCCGCGACCCGGAGTTCCGAGACGGTTCCGGCCTCGGGAGCTTCCACGGGAATCTCCATCTTCATGGACTCGATCATCATCAGCACATCGCCCGCATCGACCCGCGTACCGGCTTGCACTTCCAACTTCCAGACGTTACCGGTGACTTCGCTTTCAATTTCGAGCCGTGCCATGGATTGAGGGCCCCTTTGCGGAACGGGCGTTTATAGCAGAATCGACGGCCGATGGGGCATGGTGCCCGGTTCTCCGTACCCTCGCGCAGGTCTTGTCAAGACCCATCGAGCCAACGTCTCACAGGAAGGCGCGGCGTTTTCCCACCCGATCTTGGGAGTTTGGCTGCCGTCGGCGCGTTTGCCGCCGATCAACAATCCCGAGAAACACCACCGGAGAGATTGATGACCGCTTGCCTGAATGGAACAGAGCCGTTGCAGCAAAGTTTGAGCGGCGATCGACGGCTGTGCTACGTTGACCGCCGGTCGTCGTGCCCGCATCTTGGACCGAGACATGGCAGAAGCACTGGTCGCCCAAGTCGATCCCGTTGAGTACCCGACGTCGGACGGCAGACCGGTGGCGGAGACCGATCTCCACTACCTGCGCCTGGCCGGGGCCGCCTACGGCATCCGTAGGCTCCTCGCGTCTCGCGACGACGTCTACGTGGGGTCGAACCTGCTCGTCTACGACGAACCCGGCAATCCTCGCCGGCACCTTTCGCCCGACATCTTCGTGGCTTTCGGGGTCGAGGCGGGCTCTCGGGATCTCTACAAGATCTGGGAGGAGCAACCGCCAGCCTTCGTCCTGGAGATCACGTCGAAGTCGACGCGCCGGGAGGACGAGCGCACCAAGCGTCGGCGCTACGCGCAATGGGGCGTCGGCGAGTACTTCCTCTACGACCCGCGAGGAGAGTGGCTGTCGCCGGCACTCCAAGGTCTGGCGCTTGCGGGCCGGCGCTACCGGCGGATGGACGAGGTCCTGCTCCCGAACGGCGAGCGGGGCTTGCGGAGCGATGTGCTGGGCATCTGTCTGTGGCTCAGGGGCGCCGAGTTGAGGCTCTTCGATCCGGCCTCGGGACGCGACCTTCGCACGCCGGAGGAGGAAGGTGCCGAACGGGAGGCAGAGGCGGCGGCCAGGGCAGCCGCCGAAGCACGGGCGGGTGCCGCCGAAGCGCGGGCGGGTGCCGCCGAAGCGCGGGCGGGTGCCGCCGAAGCGCGGGCGCTGTCGAATCAGCGGTCGCTGTTGATTCGCCAGGCCGAGTCGAGATTCGACGCGACGACCGCGGCTGCGCTGGCGACGCTCGTGGAACGCCTGGCGTCTTGGGAGGATCTGGCGCAGGTCGGCGATTGGCTGGTGTCGCCGCGCTGTACGGCTTCCGAACTGCTGGGCCGGGTTCGGGGCCTACTCTCCTGAAGCGGCTCGAGCGCGCATGCGCGTCTAGAGCAGATCGGCAAGCAAGCCGGTGTGAAGCCGACCGGCTATGAAAGGCTCGCTGCCGAGTGTCGTCTCGAGCAGCGCCCGGTTGGTCTCGACGCCGCCGATGTCGAATGCCTTCACCCCGACGAGGGTGCGACCGATGGCCTGCTCCCGGGTGGTGCCGGTGCCGATGACCTTGGCGAGCAGCGGATCGAAGTAAGGCGTCACCCATTGACCTTCCGCATAGCCCGACTCGATGCGCACGCCGGTCAACTCGGGCGGGCGGTAGACGGCTAGGCGCCCGGTCGACGGCAGCATTCGCCGCGAATCCTCCGCGTAGATCCGGGCCTCGACGGCATGGCCAGTCGCTTGCGGAGCGGCGGGGAGCACGTGGCCGAGCTTCTCGCCGGCCGCGATGCGGATCTGGGCTTCGACCAGATCGACGCCGGTGATCTCCTCCGTGACGCCGTGCTCGACCTGCAGACGCGTGTTGACCTCCAGGAAACCGAATCCACCGTCGGCGTACAGCGTCTCGACGGTGCCGAGGCTGTCGTAGCCGGTGAGGGCACTGGCGGCGAGTGTTTCGATCTCGGCGAGTCGGGTCCGGTCGAGACCGGGGGCGGGTGCCTCCTCGATGACCTTCTGGTGGCGACGCTGCACCGAACACTCGCGTTCCAGGACACCCAACGCGGTGTCGCCGTCGCCGACCACCTGGAACTCGATATGGCGTGGTTCGGCAAGCCACGACTCGAGGTAGACCCTGTCGTCGCCGAACGCATGCAGCGCCTGGGCCCGTGCCGTTGCGAAGGCGTTGGCAAGCTCGGGCTCGGCGTCGACGCGGATCATGCCGATGCCGCCGCCGCCGGCCGAGGGTTTCAGGAGTACGGGGAAGCCGATGCGCCGCGCGGCTTCGATCAGCGCTTCGATGTCGTCCAGGTCGTCGCTCCCGCTATTCACGGGGAATCCGGCTTCGGCCATCGCGGCGCGGGATCGGGTCTTGTCGCCGAGACGGTCGATCCATAGCGGATCGGGCCCGATGAACTTCATCCCGGATTCGGCGACGTCGCGAGCGAATCCCGCGTTCTCGGCGAGGAAGCCGTAGCCCGGGTGCAGGGCGTCGCAACCGGCCTCGCGCGCGAGTTCGATCAGCCTGGCGCCGTTCAAGTAGGTGTCGGCGGCAAGATACCCCGGCAGCCGGGCGGTGGCGGTGGCCTCGGCGAGGTGCGGCGAGGCGCTGTCGATGTCGGCGTAAGCGGCCACGGTCTCGACACCGAGCGCCTCGCAGGCACGCACGACGCGCCGCGCGACCGTGGCGCGGTTGGCCACGAATACGCGTTCAAACACGGCTCGCCTCATGGGCGGCCTGCAGTTCCCGCCACGCGGTCGCGAAGCCGCCGATCCTGGCGCTCCGGGGAGTCCGAAGGCCGCGTTCCGCGGCGTCGAGGACGACTTCGACGATCGAACGGACAACGTCCGTTGGCAGCTCCACGACGAACATGTCGGTGTCCTCGCCGCCCTTGTGGTCCGGTGGTTTGGGGAAGGGCGTGCCGCAGAGGATCGCGAGCAGAGCGGACCGGGTTTCGCCGGGAAGCAGCGTCGCCGTTTCCTCGAGCATCCAACGCGACAACACGTCGGGCCGGTCGCACAGCGCCTTGTAGCGTTGCCAGTCGATGCCGACCACCGATCAGTGGTGGAAGAGCCTCAAGCCCGTATGCACCATCGCGATGCCGTGTTCGCGGCAGGCTTCGGCAACTTCGGCGTCCCGGGTCGAGCCGCCGGGTTGGGCGATGTACGAGACGCCGTGCCGGGCGGCGTGGTCGATGTTGTCGCGGAACGGAATGAAGCCGTCGCTGGCCAGCGCGACGCCGTCGAAGTCGGCTAGCCAGCCCGAGCGTTCGTCCGGGAGGAGCGGCCCGGGTGGTTCGTCGACCACGGCTTGCGCGAATCCGGTGCGTTCCCCGGGCGTGAGGTCGCCCTCGATGTAGCGTACGCGCCAGTTTATGCGTTCCTGGCGCCGGACAGCGGGACGGAAGGCAATGCCGAGAACTTTCGGATGCCGCGCGAGGTGCCAGACATCCGCCTTGGCGCCGGCCAGCTTGGTGCAGTCGACACGGGACTGCTGTCCGGCTCCGATGCCGATCATCTGGCCGTCGAGGGCATAGCCGACGGAGTTGGACTGGGTGTACTTCAAGGTCACCAGGGCGAGCAGCAGGTCGCGTGTCGCCGTTTCGTTGAGTTGCCCGCAGACAAGATCCGCAAGATCCGCAAGTCGGAGCCGGCGGTTGTTGCGTTCCTGGATCAGCGTGACGCCGAAGACTTCGCGCGACTCCACCGCCGGTGGGCGGTAGTCCGGATCGGTTTCGATCACGGCGAACGAGCCGCCCTTCTTCGCAGCGAGCGTGGCCAGTGTGCCTTCCTCGAATCCGGGCGCGACGATCCCATCGCTGACGACGCCCTTGAGATAGGCGGCGGTGGCCGCATCGACCGGGTTGGAAAGCGCGACAAAGTCCCCGAAGGAGGACTTGGGATCGGCGCCCCGGGCGCGCACGTAGGCCGTGGCCAGCGGCGACAGGTCCCGGTCGCCCACCTCGTAGACGCGCCTCAGGTCATCGGATAGCGGTACGCCGACGGCCGCGCCGGCGGGGGAGACGTGTTTGAAGGACGCCGCGGCGGGTGCTTCGAGTACTTCGCTGAGTTCGGCCACCAGTTGCCAGGCGTTCAGCGCATCGAGCATGTTGATCATCGACGGCGCGCCGTTGTGCACGGCCACCGCGTCCGACTCGAACGCCGCCTGCGCCTGATGCGGATTGCAGCCGTACTTGAGCGCCGGCACCTAACGCTCCCGACGAGCCCTACGCGAACAGTTCCCGGCCGGTCAACTGCCGGTAGGCTTCGAGGTAGCGACTCGTCGTGTTGGCGATGACGTCGTCGGGCAACGCGGGTCCCGGCGGCGTCTTGTCCCACCTCCCGTCTGCGACCAGGGTCTCGAGGTAGTTGCGCACGTACTGCTTGTCGAAGCTCGGCTGTTCGCCGCCGGGCTGCCACTGGTCGGCGGGCCAGAATCGAGAGCTGTCGGGGGTGAAGATCTCGTCGATCAAGAGCGGTTCGTCGGTCCCGTCGACAACGCCGAACTCGAACTTGGTGTCGGCCAGGACGATGCCGCAGTCGCCGGCGTAGTCCCTTGCGAGCCGGTACAGCGCCAGGGTCTTCTCCTGCAGCCAGAGCATGGTCTCCTCGCCGACGATCTCGGCGCTCTCGGCGAAGCTGATGTTCTCGTCGTGGCCGGTGTCCGCCTTGGTGGAAGGGGTGAACAGCGGGGTCTCCAGGCGGTCGCCGTTGCGAAGTCCCTCCGGCAGGTCGATGCCGCAGACCTGACCGGTGTTCTGGTAGTCCTTCCATCCGCTGCCAGCGAGGTAGCCGCGTGCGATGCACTCCACGGGAATCACCCGGGTCTTTCGGCACAGCATGATGCGTCCGTCGAGCGCTTCACGTTCGCCGTCGGTGAGCCCGGGAACGTCCGCCGAATCCGTGGAGATGAGGTGGTGATCGACAACCCCGGCGAAGTGGTCGAACCAGAACTTCGAGATCTGCGTGAGTACCACGCCCTTGCCGGCCGGGCCGTTCCCGAGAACCACGTCGAAGGCACTGACGCGGTCGGTGGCGATGATCAAGAGGGCCTCGCTGCCGTCCGGCATGCTTACGTCGTAGAGGTCGCGGACCTTGCCGCTGCGCTTGTTGGGGAGAGCGAGATTCGTCTCCATCACGAGTCTAGGCTGCACGTGTTCTCCGTTGTTCCGCCTGGTCGACACGGCTCGCCCTGCGGCTCCCGAGGCGAGCCACCTTGGGAGAGGGCAAGATTGCGCGACCGCGCGTTGTACTGCAAGACGCTGGGCGCTATCAGGCTCGGTCTACCTATGCCGCGGCTGCAGGAAGCCGCCGTCGGTGACCCACAGATCTCCCCACCAGATCGGCAGAGCCTTGTCCTCGCGCCAGGCGGGGTCGGAGGAGAACTGATTGATCCAGTTCACCACCAGACCGCGCCGGACACCGCACTCCCGCATCAAGCGGGCCACCTCGCGGGGCGATGCGTCGGTGGTCACCATGAATTCGTTGCACTCCGCGGGAGATAGCTGCGCGAAGAGCTCCTTTACCGCGTGCTTCTCCCAGTCCTCGATGCCGGCGATGTCGTGTACTAGCTCCGTCAGCCGTTCGGCCGTCGGACAGCGCATGCCCGCCATGTAGGCGCCCACAACCCCGCGCACGCCCAATGGTCGGCGAATTCGATCCTCGAACGACTCGGGCAGCCGATGTCCCATGCGGCGGTTGGCGATGGGGGAGTCGAAAGTACGATCCTCGCAAACGTCGTAGAGCACGACGTGCTTGATCTTCACGTCAGTGCCCATGTTCGCCGCGATCGCCAACGTCCTCGTCGCCTTGGGTCAACGGCGGTACGTACTCGAGATCGCTCTCCATCATCCAGAGGACCTGCTGCCACACTTGGCGGGCGATGCGTTCGAACCTGGGTTTCACGAGTGCCAAGGGACGTGGCTGGTTTTCGCCTTCCGCCAGATCCCGATAGGCCGCGAGAGTGTTCCGCTTCATGTCGTCGGTCAGGGTGGACCAAGCGTAGGCCAGGTCGGTCGGGGCCAAGGTGCGCGCCACGGCGAAGTCGTAGGCGTCTCGTTCGGTCGCAAGGCGGTTCACGCCGAGACGGTTGTACATCTTCTTCGTCAGGATGTCCCTGGTGCTGCCGAGAATCACTCCGGTCTGGCATTCCACCTCGTCGCGCGGATCGCCGTGGAACCTATCGGTTCCGACGAACGACACGGGCACGTCGCCGACCATGAACTGAACGTGGTTCGTCCCGACCATCACCACGCTGTCCATCGCGACAACTCCGTCGCGGGCCAGTGCGCGCAGGTCCATCCTGATGCCGTCGAAGTCCTTGAGGAACAGAGACCCGGATCGTCCGGTCCCCGGGCTAAAGGAAAAGTCCAGATCCTGACTCGCTCGATGGTGCCAGCGGGCCTCCAGCGCGGTGCCGCCGCCAAGGCGCAAGTGCTCGACGGGCAGCCACGCGGACAGGATGCTCACGGTGGTGCCCACTGCTCTCGCCGGGGCGGGATCGAGTCGCAGCCTGACGGGTTCAACGGTCATGGCCAAGTGCTACTCCTCGGCGAGTGCCTGTTCGAAGTCGCCAAGCAGGTCCTCGATGTCCTCGATGCCGGTGGAGATTCGGATCAGCGAATCCGCGATCCCCATGCTGGCGCGGCGCTCGGCCCCCATCTCGTAGTAGATCGTTTCTGCCACCGGGATCGCGAGGGTCCGGTTGTCGCCCAGGTTGCTGGACTTGACGACCACGTCGAGTCGATTCAGGAACGCAAAGGCGTCCAGTCCGCTGGCAAGCTCGAAGCTGAACAAGGCCCCGGGGCGGCGGAACAGCTTTGTCGCCCGATCGTGTTCTGGATGATCTGGGAGGCCGGGGTAGTAGACCCGAGCGACCTTGTCGTGGCCGTTCAGGAAGGCAACGAGCGCCTGGGCGTTGGCGCACTGGCGCTCCTGGCGCAGGGCCAGGGTCTCGGCGCCGATGCCGAGGTGGAGCGCGGCCTGGGGCCCGAGGGTAGGGCCGAAGTCGCGCAGGCCTTTCTTGCGGACCTGCGTGATCGCCCACTTCGCCGGGTCGCCTTTCTTGTAGGGGTCCTGGATGTTGTCGAAGACCGACCAGTCGAAGCGACCCGTTTCGGTCAACGCGCCCCCGAGGGTGGTGCCGTGACCGCCGATGTATTTCGTCAGGCTGTTGACGATCAGCGAGGCGCCCACGTCGACGGGTTGGAACAGGTACGGCGAGGTCATCGTGTTGTCCACCACGTAGACGAGACCTTTTGCGCGGCAGAGTTCGCCGATGCCCTCGAGATCGGCGACCTGGGTGCGCGGGTTGGCGATGGTCTCCACGAATACGAGACGGGTGTCGGGGCGGATGGCCTGGGCAACCGCAGCCGTGCTCGTTGCGTCCACGAAGGTCACGTCGATGCCGTGCAGGCCGAAGGTCTGGAACAGGCTGTTGGTGTTGCCGAACAGGAACGAACTGGACACGAAGTGGTCGCCCTTGCGCAGCAGCGCGAACAGCACCATGCCGATGGCGGCCATGCCGGTACCGAAACAGACCGTGGCGACGCCCCGTTCCATGGCGTTGACCTTGGTCTCGAGCGCCGTGACCGTGGGGTTGACCTGCCGTCCATAGGAGTACGCGGAACTCCGGCCCTGGAAGACGTCGGCGAGATTCTGGACGTCCTCGTAGCCGTAGGCGACGGAGGCATGGATCGGCTTGTGCAGCGATCCGTGCTCGATGCCGCCCCGGCGGTCGGAGTGGACGATGGTGGTCGTGAAACCCGGCATTGCTGACATCCGAAGGTGCGTACGTTGGCGGGACTATAACCTTCCTAGGTGCCTTCCCCGTAGAGACGGGAGGCGCTAGCGGCGGTGCAGGTCGTCGAAGAGCGGAAACACGCGTGCCAGCGCGGAGAGGGCGAGCGCGTGGCGCAGACTGCCGTCGGCCATCGCCGCACGGATTCCATCCAGGGACAGGAACTCTAGCCCGATGGCTTCACCCGGGCCCGGTTCGGGCTCGGCCAGTTTCTCGACGCCGTCCGCCAGGAAGTGGTGGCAGAGGTGCGGGTGGATGGCCGGGTTGGGCTCCACGGCACCGAGATAGTGCCACTCGCCGCCGCCGAAGCCCGTCTCCTCGAGTAGTTCCCGTTTCGCGGCCTCCAAGGGGGTTTCACCGGGATCGACCATGCCGCCGGGGGTTTCGAGCGTGCGGGCCCCGATGCCGAAGCGGTATTGGTCGACCATGATCGACAGGCCCTCGGCGGTGAGCGCGACGACGTTGATCCAGTCCACCGACTCCAGCACTAGGCGTTTGAGCACCGGATTCCCGGCGGGGTGGCGCATCCAGTCGAACCGGACATCGAGGATGCCGAGACTCGGACCCCGCTCCGAGCGCACTTTCTCCCAGTCGAGCTTCACCTTGGTCAATACCCCGTCAGTTCCATGTATCCGGTGCCACGGCGACGGCCCTCGTCGTCTTCGAGATGCACAACGCCTTCCCAGTATCGCACCGCCGTATGCATGACTTGGTCGTTGATCGCGGCGCGAATGACGTATTGCTGCGGCTCGGCACCGCGAATCACGAGTTGCCAGGCCACCGGCCAGCCGCGCCAGTGCTTGATCGGGTTGAGCGAGAAATCGCCTGCGGTCAACGTCCGCGACACCGCCCCGTTCCCCAGGCTGCCGGCGTTGTAGGCGTCGGTTTGTCCGTCTAGCCGACGCAGTTGGTAGAGCATGAGGTCGCGACCGTCGTCGAGGTGCAGCGCGAACCAGTCCCATCCCTGGTAGGCATCACCCAGCACGCTGGTGCTCCACTCGCGGTCGATCCATGCCAGTCCGTTGACCGCGTGGCTCGAACCGCCGACCACGAGTTCGCCCTGCGCCTCGAGGCGCGGCACCGAATAGTAGTAGGAGGCGTTGCCCGGTCCTTTGCGGGATAGACCGCCATCGCCCTGCAGGATGGCCGGTCTCTTTGCCGTCAACAGCAGATCGGCCGAGAAGTCCGCAGTATTGACGGTCAGCCGCAGCGGCGAAAAGGTGCCGCCGGTGGATGCGAGCTGCCAATCGTCGAGGTAGACCCGGAACGGCTCCGCCCGTGCCCCGGCAAGAGCTGGATGGCCGCGACTGAAACGCTCGGCCGCCAGGTGGCGGCGGGCTGTGATGTCGGACAAGGCGACGTGCGCCATGTATCCCTGCCCGGTTCGCCAGGCCTCGGGTCCGTTGTTCGGTACCGGGATTTCTCCGGCGCGGGCCTCGAACCCTTGTCGGAACAAGGTGAACTGCACGCCGAACTCCCGCGCCGCGGGTTGCGTTGCAGTGCCCGCAGCCGAGACCACCGCCGTCAGGTACCACCACTCGCTGCGATACGCCGGATGGGGTCCGTGGTCGGCGGGAAACACGAAGTCGCGGATCCGGTCGGCCCGGGCGAACCCGGCCGGGGTTCCGTCGGCGGAACCGAGAACCGAGCGGAGACTCCGCGCCGCATCGCGTTCCGGCTCGGTGCAGGCGACCAACAGGACCGCGGCGCCCACCGCGCACCAAGCCAAGAGGATCGTTCTTGCTGGCTCCGACATCGCCTACGGCATCTCCCTAAACGCCACACGATAGGCCGGTAACGCTCCGGCGGCGCACGCGGCTAGGACGCCGAGCAGCAAAGGCCCGGCTATCGACGCGAAGTCGACGTGAAGGCCGATCGACCAGCCGAAGGCGGCTGGGTTGACGAAGTCGCAGAGCACCCACGCGATGGCCAGTCCGAGCGGTAGCGCGGTGATCAGGGCCATGGCACCGAGCACGACGGTCTGGGACAACGCCAACCGCCAGAGTTCCGCCCGGGTATGGCCGACGGCCGAGAGCAGGCGGAACTCCCGGGACCGGCTCGCCTGCAACGAGGTCAAGGCCGCGTAGAGCCCGATAGCCGCCACCGCCAGCGCCATTGCGGCGAGTGACCGGCTCACCACGAACGTGCGATCGAACACGGCGACCGCCGCCTCGCGGATGTCGTCGTGGTTGCTGACCCGGTCGGCACCGTAGCGTTCGCCCAATGCGGCCGTCAGGTTCCCGGCGGCGTCCGGATTTGTCCGGACGGTAACGCGCCGCCAGCTGACGGAGGTCGGGTCGAGTTCGGTCAGGAAGGTCGTCGGCAGGATGACGCGGGGCGCCGCAGCGCCGAAGTCGCGGAAGACGTGGGCGATTTCCACGGGGACTGTTCTGCCCGCGACAACCAGGTCCAAGACATCGCCTGTTCCAATCCCGAGAAGCCGCGCACCCACCTCGTTGACCAAGCCTTCGTGGCCAATCGCCCTGTCGAAGCCGTACCGGGAGGTCTCGTAGACGTCCAGTTCCGCGACGCGGACATTGACGGGTCCCTGGTCGACGCGTGCGGGAACGTCCCCGTACCGCCGCGCTTCCCGGACGCCGTCCATCGCGCGCAGCGCGTCGAGGTCCGACTCCGAGACATCGGACGCGGTCTGGACATAGATCCCGCGGGCAAGCCGCACGTCGAGCATTTCCGTGAAGTCCCGGCGCAGGCTTTCGACCATGAGACCCATGCCGATGGCGACGGCGGCGGCGACGGACAGGGCGCCGAGCGCCAAACGAATCTCCCGGCTGCGCGCCGCGGTCCCACGCAGGTTGGCGCGGGTCGTCAACGACCGCCCCATTGCCGCGAGGGGACCGGCGGCGTGTCCCGCGAGCGGCACGACTTGGAGAACGTGCGCTGCGCAGATCGCGGCGAGCGCGACATAGGCGGCGCCCAAGCCGCCGTCGACGAGACCGATCGCGGCGATGCCGACGGCGACCAGGGCGAAGCCCAGACGGAACCGGGCGTTTGTCGCGAACCGACCTTCAGCCAACGGGCCGAGCGCGGATGCCAGGACGCCGCAGGCGAGGGCCTTGCCGACGACCCAACCGTCTAGTGCCAGGGCTTGTTTGTCGTCCGGGCCGTTACCTGGGGTTGTCGGAATCGGTTGCGGCATCGCGGCCTGCAACAGTTCATGCGCCACGACGAAGCCGAGTGCCAGTCCCGCGAGCGCGCCGATCACCCCGATGGCAAGACCCTCAATGCCGGAAACCCACATCAGGGTCCACCGTGATGCCCCGACCGCAAGCAGCCGATCGTGTTCGGTGCGTCGGCGGGCGGCGTTGGATGCGCTCGCCTGGAAGGCGATGAACGCCGCCATCAGCAGACACAGGAGCGACAGCATGCCCAGATTGAACAGGATGGCGTCCGCGAAACGACGCGACGGGTTCCACCGGTCCGCAGCCGTCACCTCGAAGCCCTCGATGACAGGGTCCGTGTAGCGCGGCAGGCTGGCGGCGATGCCCGGCAGGAGTTGGTCCAGCCACCCGAGCAGCCGCGACCGGGCGTCGGCGAGGCGCAGCCAGACGGCGTCGATCTCGTTGTCGCGACCCAACAGGCGCTGCGCCGTGGGCAGATCCGCGAGAATCACCTCGGTCGCGGCTTCGAGGACGGTCACCGGAATGCCGGCGATCGATCCGCCTGCGGCGGCGATGTCGCGCGTGGTCGCCGACGACACCATGACCGCGTCGTCGACCATGAAGAGGCCGTAGTCCGTACCCGGCCTCGACGCGGCCAGCGCACCACCGCCGAGACCCGATGCGGCCACGGGATCGAAGCCGACGATGCGTCGCGGCTGCCCTTGGATCTCGAGGTACCCCTCGATGACCGGGAAAATCGCAACGACGGATCGGGTCCAGTCGGGCCGCGTGGCGGGCGATCCGGACGCGCCGGGGGCCGCGTGGGAGGCGCGCCAACGTCGACGCAATTCGAAATAGCTCGACTCGTGGCGCGTTTCGCCAGTAGCGACGTGGGTGTGTCCGGCAATCGAAAAGTCGTCGAGGTCGTCGCGGATCGAATGGCCGACAAGGTGGACCGTCACCACGGCGAGAACCGCCACGGTCACGCCGACGATGGATGCGGCCATGCCGACGGGGTGGCGAACCGCGAAGCGCAGTTGGCTCCTGAGAAGCAGAACAGGCATCGCACTACCGCCACAAAATCCGTTGCCTCGCGGCACCGCATTTTGCCCCAACCCAAGCCGCCCTAGCACCCCGCCAGACCTTTCGGCTTGCGCCGAAGAGTCCGACGGGCTGCTAGGCCAGCGCGATCACCTCGTCCGCTCGGTCGGCGATGCGTTGATTGTGCGTCGCGACGACGAGGGCGCACTGGGCACGGTCCGTTTCCCGCCAGAGCAGTTCGGTGACGGCATCGGCATTGCCCCCGTCGAGATTCCCGGTCGGCTCGTCGGCCAGGACGACGGCGGGCTCGTGAGCAAGCGCCCGGGCGATGGCAACACGCTGCTGTTCGCCGCCGGAAAGCGTTTCCGGAAACCGGTCCGCGCAATGGGCGAGGCCGAGCGTCCCCAGGCGGTCGAGCGCATCGGTCCGCCCGGCGAGCCCGTTTAGCTCCAGCGGCAGCATCACGTTCTCGGCGACGGTCAGGGTCGGAACCAGGTTGAAGAACTGGAAGATGAACCCGAGATGGCGTCGCCGAAATCGCACGCGCTGCCGCTCGGATGCCGAGGGGACGTCAAGCGTGTCGCCGTCGGCATCGTGGAAGACGACGGTGCCCTCGTCCGGCACCAGGATTCCGGCCATCACCTTCAGCAGGGTCGACTTTCCGGACCCGCTCGGTCCCCACAGCGCCGTCGTGCGTCCGGACTGCGCGGTGAACTCGACCGGCGCGGGCACACGCCGTCTGCCGCGTCCGTCGTCGAAGTGCTTGGCTGCCCGGCGTACCTCAAGCGTCGCCAACGTGTTGCATTCCCTGTTCGTGCAGTGTTGCGGTGACCTCGCCGAGGTGTTGACGGGCAGCTACCGCCGCGAGGAGGCCCGCGACGGTTTCGAAGCGTGAAGCGGTGCGCAGCGTGGTGAGCGTCGGGTGGATCATCTGCCACCGCCCGGCGTCGAAGTTTGCCAGCGCGTCGCGGGGCCGGACCCAGTCGCCGGCGACCGTCTCGCCGCTGTGCTCAACCGCCCGCTGGCCGTCCGGCATCGCCGCGACGAAGAACCTGGTGTCGAACCGGGCCGGAGCCGACGGCGGGGTGATCCAGTGGCTGAAGTAGAGGACCCGGTCGGTGGCCAGCCGCAGTCCTTCCCGCGCCGCCAACGCAGCAAGGTTGTCGTCACGCGCAGCGAGGGTATGGCGGTGGCGGTCGAACCGGGCCCGTTCATCGTCTCCCGAGGCCATGAACGGACGGTCGTTGCGGTACGCCAGAAGCACCCCGCATTCCTCGAAACACTCGCGGATGGCCGTGACCCAATAGCGTAGGCCACCTGCCGTCACCCCCAACTGCGCGGATGCTTGGCGGTCGTCGAGCCCTACGCACAGATGCGACAAACCGTCGTCCGCCGGATCCACCTTGCCGCCGGGGAATACGTGCAGGTTCGGGAAGATGCCGCGTCCGGGACGCTGCACCATGAACACCTCGACGCCGGGACCGCCTTGACGCAGGAGAAGAATCGTCGCCGCCTTGCGGATCGGGACGGGGTTCGTTGGCGCCAACCTACTCGTCCGCCACCATGGACCGTGAATCATATCAGCGCAAACCGTCGTTTCGCCCCGATCTGTTACGCTTCGACGGATGGGGAAGAGACTCGTCAGGTTGTTCGGCTTGGCGGCGGGGTTTTGGGCCCTGGCCGCGGGAGCGGCGGATCCTCCCTGCCAGGATCCCGACTACAAGCACGGCATCTCCTACCTGCTTCCGTTGAAATACGACAAGGACTTCACGCACTTCGACTGGGCCAATCCGAACGCCCCGAAGGCCGGCTCAATGCGTCTGCCGTCGCTCGGCACCTTCGACAGCTACAACAACATCCTCGAGAAGGGCCGGATGGCGGCCGGCTACGACCGGAGCGGCGGACTGGTCTACGACAAGCTCATGGAAGGTGCGGCGGACGAACCGGTCAGCAACTACGGCCGTCTGGCGGAAGGCGTCGCGAAGGGGCCGAACCTCGACTGGATCGCGTTCAAGTTGCGCGACACCGGGATGTGGCACGACGGCATGCCGATCACCGTCGACGACGTCGTGTTCAGCTTCGAGATGTTCCTCGAGCACGGTTCGGTGGCGCTGCGCACGTCGCTGGCCGATCTCGAGCGTGTCTTCGCGTTCGGCGAACGCGAAATCTGTTTCGTGCGGGACACCGAAATGGAGGTCAACCCGGCGCTGCCTTTCGCCATCGGCGGGCAGGCGATTCTCCCGAAGCACTACTGGGAGGAACGCGATATCACCAAGACCACGGTCGAACCGCCCCTTGGGAGCGGGCCGTACCGCCTCAAGAGGGTCGAGACCGGGCGGCTCCTGGAGTTCGAACTTGACGAGGACTATTGGGGTCAGGACCTCCCAGTGAACAAAGGCCGGTACAACTTCAAAACCGTCAAGTTCGACTACTTCAAGGACGACGGCGTGATGCTGGAGGCGCACAAGGGCAACGTATTCGACGTGCGCGAGGAGGGCGTTTCGAAGAACTGGGCGACCCAATACGACTTTCCGGCGGTTCGCGCGGGGTTTTTCAAGCGCGACCTGCGCAAGCTGACGCGGGTTGAGGGGCTTTGGTGGCCCATCTACTGGAACAGCGAGAAGCCCCCCTTGAACGACATCCGCGTGCGTGAGGCCCTATGGCTGCTTTACGACTTCGATTGGACCAACCGGGTTCTGTTCTACAACTTCTACCTGAAAGGCGTGAGCTTGTTCCAGAACTCGCCCATGGCGCACAGCGGACCGCCGAGCGAGAGGGAACTCGAACTCCTCGAACCGTGGCGCGACCAAGTGCCCCCCCGGGTGTTCACGGAGGAGTTCAGGCATCCGCCTAGCAGCGGCTACGGCCTCAACCGCGAACGGATCAAGCGCGCGCTGGAACTCTTCAAGCAAGCCGGCTGGGAGATGCGCAACGGGGTGATGCGCAACATCGAGACGGGCGAGCCGCTCAGCCTGAACTTCATCGGCGTCTCCTACTATGCGATCCGCCAGAACCTGTCCTTGGTCGACAATCTCGGCCGCGTGGGGATCAAGGCCTCCGGACGCTCGCCGGAGGTGTCGCAGTGGCTCTACCGAAGCCGAACCGGCAAGTTCGACGGCAACTCGCGGCGCTGGGACCCCGGTCACATGCCGGGACTTGCTCTGCGCAACTGGTTCGGTAGCGAGGCCGCCGACCAGGACTACGGCCAGAACTGGGCGCGCATCCGCAATCCGGTCCTGGACAGCCTGATCGAGTCGATCATCGCCGCGAATACCGCAGAGGATCTCTACGCGGCCACCCGGGCGTTCGACCGCGTCTTTCTTTGGAATTTCTACGCCGTCCCACTTGGCTCCCAGCCGGGGTTTCGCCTAGTGCACTGGGACAAGTTCGGCGAAGTGCGCCGCGACGACCTAAGCCGCGTGCCCTTCGTAGACGCGTGGTGGTGGGACGAGGACAAGGCCCGGCGCGTCCGGGAAGGGATCGCCGAACTCGGCGAGGGATGATCAAGGGGCGACCCTGACGCGGTCGCCCGAGTCGGGGCGCATCGGGTACGACGGTGGCCGTGGAACCACGGTCCCGTTGTTCCTCGTAGGTTCTTTGTCGTGGCGAGCCGTTGTGCCTGCCATCGCACACCCATGATCAAAAGTTGTTGACGTATCCGTCGGCGGGGGGTAAGTTCGGGGAACTTGTGGGATATTATGGGATTTTGTGAGTAGTTCGGGTTAGGTTGAACATGGAAGTGGCAAGGGTCAGGGACGACCACCCCACACCTGGATCGAAGACGCGATCGCTTCGCGGTCGCCGCGCACGCTAGGGCGTGCCGGCGAGGAGGGGCCAACCGCTAGGCAACCCGGCTCGAGAGGGGCCATGTTTCGAGGGATATCGAAGGCAAGCCTGGACGACCGCGGACGCTTCGCCGTTCCGGCGCGGTTTCGCGACTCGTTGAGGTCGAGTTCCGCCGGCAAGCTCGTGATCACGATAGACCGCCAGGAGAAATGCCTGCTGCTGTACCCCGACAGCGAGTGGGAAGCCGTGGAGAAACGGCTCGAGCAACTGTCCAACCTGCGCCCGGCCGTGCGTCAACTGCAGCGCATGCTCGTGGGCTTCGCGACCGATGTGGAACTGGACAACAACGGCCGGGTGTTGATCCCCCCGATCTTGCGCGACTACGCGGAAATCGACCGATCGGTGATGGTTATGGGCCAGCCGAACAAGCTCGAACTGTGGAGCGAGGATGTCCTCAACGCCGAAATGCCCCAATGGCGGAGTCAGGGCAACGAGGCTTTCGAGAGTCTCAAAGAGCTGGGAGACGTTCAGCTAGCCGATATTCGACTGTAACGACCGTTCGATCAGGCGACCGACGGGAGCCGATCTGTCCGATCACGTGTAGGACGCGAACGCGGAAAGGAGGCTTGTAGAGGATGGAGATCCCCTTCCGGGATCCTGGCCCATGGATCGACACGGCGAAACGGCGCATGCGCCGGTGATGGTTGAGGAAATGGTGGAGGCGCTTGCCGTGGACCGCGACGGATCCTACGTGGACGCGACCTTCGGGCGCGGCGGTCACGCACGCCGGCTGCTAGCGGAACTGTCGCCGCGAGGGCGGCTTCTGGCCATCGACCGTGATGCGGATGCCTATGACAGCGCCCGCCGTCTGGCCAGGTCGGATGTCCGGGTCCAAGCCCGGCATGGCAGATTCGGTTCGCTCGAGGACTATCTCGCCGGGGACGACCATGGCGGAATGGGCGCGCAGTCCGGCGTGATGTTCGACGTCGGCATGTCGTCCCCCCAGCTGGACGAACCCGGGCGGGGATTCGGCTTTTCGGCACCCGGACCTCTCGACATGCGCATGGACCGTCGCGACCCGTTGACCGCTCGGGCTTGGCTGAACAACGCGCAGAGCGAGGACCTCGCCACGGTGATCCGTCGCTACGGTGAGGAACGTCATGCTCGCCGGGTCGCCCGGGCGATCATCGCGGCTCGACCGCTCCAGACCACGACTGACCTTGCCGAAGTCGTGACGCGAGCCGTTCCCGGTAGGCGGTCGGCCACGTCGGCCTGTGCCCGCGTGTTCCAGGCAGTCCGCATCCACATCAACGACGAACTGGGCGAACTCGACCGCGGGCTCGACGCTGGCTTCGACGCCTTGAAGGTGGGCGGTCGCCTGGCGGTACTTACCTTCCACGGTCTTGAGCACCGACTCGTGCGGCGCAGGCTCCGGCAGTGGGTCGAGGGACCCAAGCTACCCCGACGTTTGCCGGTTCGCCACGATCCGAGTCCCTTGGCGCGCCGGCTCGATGTGGTCGGCAAGGGCCTGCGTCCCTCCGCGGCGGAGGTCGGCAGGAATCCCCGGGCCCGCAGCGCGCTTCTGCACGCCGTCGAAAAGCTCGGACCTGCCGAGGTCGGCACGACGGTGGCACGGGCTGTCGCATGAAACGACCGACGCGGAGCGGACTCTGGATGGTGCTCGGCATCGTCGCATGGGCTGGCATCGCCGTTGCGGGCATCGAGACGGCGCGCCAGTCCGGCGAAATGCGCGACCTGTTCCAACGCTTGTCCACGAATCAGGAGGTCCAGGACGGGCTACTGGCCGAGTATCGCCTGCTGCTGCTCGAGCAGGCGACGTTGGCCAGCTACCTCAACCTCGAGAGCGTCGCAACCGACGATCTCGACATGCAGTTCCCGGAACGTATTCGGCGGGTGGAACGATGAGTACGCGCCGATCCAATCGCGGCGGATCCACCAGGGGAACGAGTTTCACGCGGCGCGCCGCACGCCGGTTGGCGCTCGAGGGACCACGTCGCGTCGCAGGACCGAGTGGCGCGTTGCACAAGGGCCGTTCATCCCAAACTCGCCATCCTCCCGAGGGTCGCCACGGCGCCGTCGTGCTGCTGTTCCTGGCCGGATTCGTTTGCCTCTCGGGTCGAACAGGCTATCTCGCCGTCACCGAACGAGATTTCCTGAAGGAGCAGGGCGAGGCCCGCTCGGTCCGCGAGGTCACGATTCCTGTTCACCGCGGCATGATCTTCGACCGCAACGGCGAGCCCTTGGCGGTGAGCGCACCCATGGGCTACGCGTGGGTGGACCCTCAGCAGACCAGGTTGTCGCCGGCGGACTTGCAGCGGCTCGCGAACGTCCTCGGCCTGACGCCGGAAGTCGTCGAACAGCGCTACCGTTCGGGGTCCAAGCGGTTCGCCTACCTGGCTCGACGGTTGGCGCCGAACGTCGTCCGTCGCGTGTCAGAGGCACAGATCGAGGGCGTCCGGATCGGGCGCGAATACCACCGCTTCTACCCAGCTGGGGAGACCACGGCGCACCTCGTCGGTCGCACGAATATCGACGATGTCGGCCAGGAGGGGGTGGAATTGGCCTTCGACAGCTACCTGGCCGGCGCGCCAGGCGCCAAGCGCGTGCTGCGAGATCGTAGCGGCGGCACCATAAAGGACCTGGACTACGTCAGGGATCTGGACTATCTGCGCGCGCCGAAGTTCGGCCGCGATGTGGAACTCGCTCTCGACCTGCGTCTGCAGTACCTCGCCTACCGCGAGCTCAAGACGGCGGTTGAACGAAACCGTGCCACATCGGGTTCGCTGGTCATGCTCGATGCCGATAGCGGGGAGGTGCTTGCGCTGGCGAACCAGCCTTCCTTCAATCCCAACGCTTGGCACAGTCGCGGTGTGCACGGCGTGCGCAACCGGGCGATCGCGGATCTCTACGAACCCGGGTCCACCGTCAAGCCGTTGACGGTTCTCGCTGCCCTGGAAGCGGGTACGCACACGCCGGAAACCGAGATAGATACGCATCCCGGCTATCTGCGGATCGGGGGAAAGACCATCGAGGATCCTTCCAACCGGGGGCGGATCACGGTGTCCACAGCGCTCGCCAAGTCGAGTCAGGTCGCCATTTCGAAGATGGCCCTCGCCATGTCGGAGCGTGCCGTGTTCGACGCATTCCAACGGGCGGGTTTCGGCGACTACACGGGTTGCGACCTGCCGGGGGAGGAGATCGGCCTGTTGTCCGCAGCCGATCTCGACAAGCCCATCGGACGGGCGACGCTGGCCTACGGCTACGGCGTGATGGTCACGCCAATGCAAATCGCCCGGGCCTACCTGATGCTTGCCAACGACGGTATCAGAACGGACCTGACCATACTCCGCGACGACGTCCGGGTCCGCGCCAGCAGTCAGCCGGTGTTCGCCCGCCGGGACGCCGAGGCGGTAGCCGAGATGATGCGCGGCGTCCTTGCGCCGGGCGGTACCGCACCCCGTGCACGACCGGCGAGCTATACGGCTGCCGGCAAGACCGGCACGGCGCGGAAGGTGAATTTCGGCGCCTACGACGAACGGGCCCATGTGGCCTTTTTCGCGGGGTTCGCGCCCGCTGTCGAACCCCGGATCGTGCTCGTCGTGGTCATCAACGAGCCCCGGGGCGTTGGAATCGGCGGTGGGACCGTAGCCGCTCCGGTATTTGCCGCAGTGGTCGAGAGAGCCTTGCGGATACTGGGTGTTCCTCCCAACGGCGGCAGCTTGGCGGGCCCTGCTGCCGGCGCCCGGGCCACGGAGCGTCCCACATGAGACGTACCATGGACCTACGCCGCCTGCTGGACGACGGGGCAGCGCCCGCACTGGAGGTCTCGGGCATCGCCTCGGATTCGCGGCGTGTACGGCGCGGCGATCTCTACGTGGCACGCCGGGGCAACGCCTTCGACGGCCATGACTTCGTTGGGGATGCCGTTGACGCCGGTGCCGTCGCCGTTGTCTCCCAACGACGAGTGGATTCGCCGGTTCCGAACATCGTCGCCCCCGGCATCGTGCAGAACCTCGGGGCGCTCGGTGCGCGCTTCTATGACTCGCCGGGTGAAGCGGTCGAGATCGTCGCGGTCACGGGCACCAACGGAAAGACCACCGTGGCGTACAACATCGCCCGCATCCGGGGCACCGGCGAGACGGTGGGCTACATCGGGACGTTGGGGTGGGGCATGCCGCCCGAACTGGGGCCGGCGACGCTGACAACGGAAGATCCGCTGGTCCTGCAGGCGCGGCTGAGACAACTCGTCGATCGCGGCGCCTCCCGCGTGGCCCTCGAAGCGAGTTCGCACGCGTTGGACCAGCGTCGTCTCGACCATGTGGATGTCGACGTCGGGGTTTTCACGAACCTAAGCAGAGACCACCTCGACTACCACGGCACGATGGAACGTTACGCGGCAGCCAAGCGCAAGCTCTTCGAGCGTCGGCTTCGCACGGCGGTGGTCAACGTCGATGACCCGATCGGCGGCGCGATCGCTGCGGATGCGGCCCCTCGCCTGGACGTCCTCGGTGTGGGACGGTCCGCCGCCGTGCGCTGGGCGGACTTGAGCTTTGACCGGGGCGGCATCCACGGCACCTGGATCACGCCGTGGGGACGGCGTGCGTTCGATCTCGCTGCCTTTTTCGGCGAATTCTCGGTGTACAACGCCGCCTGCGTGTTGGCGGCATGCTGCGCGCTCGGCGACTCGTTCGCCGGGGTGGTCGACGCCATGAAGGAACTGCCCGGCGTTCCCGGCCGGATGCAGGCGGTTGCAACGCGGCCGATGGTGTTCGTGGACTACGCCCATACCCCGGAGGGCCTCAACGCGGTGCTGGCCGCGGTCCGTTCGCATGCGCGAAGCGGACGTCTGATTACCGTGTTCGGTTGCGGTGGCGACCGCGATCTGGGAAAGCGTCCGCTGATGGCGCTTGCGGCGGAAACGGGCTCCGACGTCGTCGTGGCAACCACCGACAACCCGCGTTCCGAACTGCCGGCGCGGATTCTCGACGACGTGATGAAGGGTTTCGACGATCCGGATGCGGTGCTGCGAATCTCGGATCGTCGCGAAGCCATCGGCGTGGCGCTCGATCAAGCCGACGCGTGTGACGTCGTTCTGATTGCGGGCAAGGGCCACGAGGACTACCAGGAGGTGGACGGCCGTCGACTGCCATGGAGCGATGCGGGAACCGTCGCCGAACTGCTTCATCATCGCCTGACCGTGCCCTCGGGCGGTTCCGCTCGTCGCGAACGCCTTCAGCCTCTCGCGGCCTCGGCAGCCGGAGAGGATCGACCATGATGCTATGGTTCACCGAGTACCTCGCTGACTACGTCAGCGCGTTCGGCGTGTTCCAGTACCTGACGTTCCGAACCGTGGTCAGCACGATGACGGCGCTCTTGATCTCGCTGCTCGTCGGCCCGACGATGATCAGGAAGCTCTCCCACCACCAGATCGGCCAGGTCGTCCGGGACGTTGGACCCGAGACGCATCTCGAGAAGGCCGGCACGCCCACCATGGGCGGTGCGCTGATCCTGGTGTCGATCGTCGCGGCGACGCTGCTGTGGTGCGACCTCGCGAACCGCTACGTGTGGATCGTGCTGGGTGTCCTCGTATGCTTCGGCGGCATCGGCTGGCTCGACGACTATCTCAAGATCACCGAAAAGAGCTCGCGGGGTCTGTCGGCGGGCAGGAAGTACCTCTGGCAATCCGTGTTCGGGTTCATCGCGGCGGTCGTGCTCTATACGACGGCCGAGATACCCGCGGAGACCGCGTTGATCGTGCCGTTCTTCAAGGAAGCCGTGATTCCGCTGGGACTCGGCTTCGTCGTTCTTACCTACCTCATGATCGTCTTCATGAGCAACGCGGTGAACCTCACCGACGGGCTGGACGGGCTGGCGACCCTGCCGACGGTGATGGTAGCCGCGGCGCTTGGACTCGTTGCCTACCTGGCGGGCAACAGCCTGTTCGCCGACTACCTGCAGATTCCCTACATCCCCGGGGCGGGGGAACTGTCGGTGCTATGCGGTGCCCTGATCGGTGCCGGCCTAGGGTTCCTCTGGTTCAACACCTATCCGGCGCAGGTGATCATGGGAGATTTGGGCGCGCTGGCTCTCGGCGCCATGCTCGGCGTCGTGGCCGTCGTCGTTCGACACGAAATCGTATTGCTCATCATGGGCGGGCTGTTCGTGGTCGAGGCGGTTTCGGTGATCGTGCAGGTGATCTCCTTTCGACTCACCGGCAAGCGCGTATTCCGAATGGCGCCCATCCACCATCACTTCGAACTACTTGGCTGGCCCGAACCACGCGTGACGGTCCGCATGTGGATCATCACGCTGGTTTTGGTGCTGATCGGCCTCTCGACGTTGAAGCTGCGATGACCGAGCCCACCACCCTCATTCTCGGCCTTGGCCTCACGGGATACTCGTGCATCCGGCATCTCGCGGGCCGCGAACGCCTGCTGGCGTTCGACACCCGGGATGCGCCGCCGTTCCTCGGCGCGGTGCTGAGCGACTATCCGGATGTCGAGATCGTCGATGCGGCGGGTTGGCCCGCTGCGCTCGGCGAGGCGAGACGCGTCGTCGTGAGTCCCGGTGTCTCCATGGACCATGAAGCGGTGGCCTCGGCGAGAGCGGCCCATGTCCGGGTGACGAGCGACATCGAATTGTTTCTCTCGGCGGCGCGCGGGCCGGTCGTCGGTGTCACCGGCACGAACGGCAAGAGCACGGTGGCGACGCTGGTCGGCAAGCTGTTCGCCGCGGCGGGGCTCAACGTCGGTGTTGGTGGCAATCTCGGCACGCCGGCGCTCGATCTTCTCGGGGAGGACATGGACGGCTACGTCCTCGAGTTGTCGAGCTTCCAGTTGGAACGGCTCGACAGGCCGCGACTCGCGGTTGGCACGGTGCTGAATGTCAGTGCCGACCACCTCGACCGCTATGCGGACCTTGCGAGCTATGCGGCCGCGAAACGCCGCATCTACCGTGGCGCACAACGCGCCGTCTACAACGGCGACGACCACCGAACCCGGCCCGACGAGCCCGTCCCCGCCATCGCGTTGAACGGCGATCCAAGATGGCGCCTCGAGGACGACGAAATGGTGATCGGCGGACGCCGGGTGAATGCCCGGACCCTCGCTCTGAATGGACGCCACAACCAGTTCAATGCGTTGGCGGCGGCCGCCATTGTTCACCAGGTGGGGGTCGAGGCCGACATCGGCGCGTTGGTCGGATTCCGCGGGCTGCCGCACCGTTCGCATGTGGTGGCGGAAGTCGACGGCGTGTCCTACGTGGACGATTCGAAGGCGACCAACGTGGGCGCCTGTCTCGCGGCGCTCGACGGCTTCGGTACCGGCGAGAGGAATCTCGTGCTGATCGCGGGCGGGGATGCGAAAGGTGCATCCTTCGACGCGCTTACCGACGCGGTGCGCCGTCACGTATCCCGGCTGGTGCTGTTTGGCCGGGACGCCGACAAAATCGATGCGGCGCTGGGCGGCGTCGTGCCTGCGGTGCGCGTCGACGATATGAGCGAGGCGGTCTCGGTCGCGCATGACGCCGCCCATGCCGGGGATACGGTCCTACTGTCGCCGGCCTGCGCCAGCTTCGACATGTACACCGACTTCATCGAGCGTGGCGAAGACTTCGCCGCCCAGGTCCAACGGATTGTGCGTGGGCGATGCCCGGCCTCGCCGAGGGTCTCTGTATCGTGATCGAGCGATTGGATTTCTCGCTCGTGACCGCCTGGCTGGTCCTCGTCGTCGTGGGAATGGTCATGGTCTCGTCTGCCACCGCGTCGCTGCCCGAAGGTTCGGGCTACTACCTGGCGAAGCACGGCGTCTACCTACTGGGATCGCTGACCGTCCTGGCCGGCATCGCCAGCGTGCCGCTTCGGGTGTGGGAAGTCATGCACATTCCCTGCTTGGTGCTTGTGGTCGTCTTGTGCGGATTGGTGTTGGTGCCTGGCATATCCCAGGAAATCAACGGCAGTCGACGCTGGGTAGAGTTGGGTCTCATTCGTCTCCAGCCTGCCGAAGCGGCGAAGTTCCTGGTGGTGGTGTACCTAGCGGGCTGCGTCGCTCGGGCGGGCGACGCCTTGTCGACGCACTGGCACCTGCTGCTCAAGCCCGTGGGTCTGGTGGTCGTCGTCCTGGCGCTGATTCTCTACCAGCCCGACTTCGGCAGCGTTGTGCTGCTTGCCCTGTTGACCGGAGGGATCCTTTTCCTCGGTGGCGCGAGGTTGCGCGACTTCCTGCTGTTGGCTTTCCTTGGTGGCGTGGCGTTGGCGGCGATTGCCGTCACACAGCCCTACCGGGTCGAGCGACTGATGACGTTTCTGGATCCCTGGGCGACGCCCTACAGCAGCGGCTATCAGCTTACCCAAGCGCTGATCGCGTTCGGCAGCGGCGGGTTCTTCGGGCTCGGCATCGGGGAGGGCGTTCAGAAACAGCTCTATCTACCGTTTCCCCACAACGACTTCATCTATGCCGTGATCGCCGAGGAACTCGGCATGGTGGGCGCGGTGGCCGTCCTTGCGCTGCTCGTTGCGATGACGGTGCGCATCTGTCGGATTGGGCGGGATGCGGTGGCCGAACGCCGGGTCTTTGCCGGCATGGTCGCCTACGGGGCCGCACTGCTTCTCGGAATGCAAACGGTACTGAACGTGGGCGTGAATACCGGCGTGCTGCCGACCAAGGGTCTGACGTTGCCTTTCGTCAGCTACGGCGGCAACAGCCTGCTGGTTTGTTCGGGTCTCGTCGCGCTGGCGTTGCGCGTGAGTTACGAACGCCGTCGTCCGGTGGTCCGATCGAGTCCCGGACCGGCGCCGGACCTGGCGGTGGCGACGAGCCCGCCGGGCGACGCCGATCCCGCGAGATTTGACTCGAACGACAGCTCTTTGCCACGGACAAGGAGTCCGGCCGATGCCCTCGCCTGAACCCGATAAAGGAGTATTCGGGATGCGCGGCGTCCGGCGAGTCCACTTCGTTGGCATCGGCGGCGCGGGGATGTCCGGTATCGCCGAGTTGCTGATCGATCACGGCTACGCGGTTACCGGTTCGGACCTCCAGCGGACCGGTGCAACCGCGCGGCTGGCGGCGCACGGCGCGGCGGTTCGCCACGGCCACGATGCCGAGGCGGTTGCCGGCGCGGATGTGGTCGTCGTGTCGAGCGCCGTGGCCGCCGACAACGTGGAGGTTTCGGCAGCGCGTCGGCAAGGGATTCCGGTGGTGGCGCGCGCCGAGATGCTCGGTGAGTTGATGCGCCAACGCCAGGGCATCGCCGTCGCGGGAACCCACGGTAAGACCACCACGGCCAGCCTGGTCGCGGGTGTTTTCCAGGCCGGCGGCCTGGACCCCACATACGTCATCGGGGCGCCGTTGGCCGATCACGGCGGCAACGCCCGACTGGGGACGGGCATCCACCTGATCGCCGAAGCCGACGAGTCCGACGCGTCGTTCCTGCATCTCGCACCGATCATGTCGGTCATCACGAACATCGACCGCGACCACCTGGATGCCTACGATCAGGATTTCGAGCGGCTGCTCGATACATTCGTCGAATTCGCCCAGCGTCTGCCGTTCTACGGCATGGCCGTGGTGTGCGGAGACGATCGATTCGCCGCCGGGATACCTGGTCGAATCGGTCGTCCATCGCGCAGCTACGGCCTGAACGAGGGCGTCGACTACCGCGCCGTGGAAGTCGCCGGCGGAGACGGCCCATGGACGTTCACGGCCATGCGGCCCGAACGGGAAGCGCTCCGCATCTCTCTGCCGCTGCCCGGTTGCCACAACGTCCAGAACGCGCTGGCCGCGGTCGCCGTCGCGACCGAGGAAGGGGTGGCCGACGACTGCATTGTCGCGGGCCTGGAGGGATTCCGCGGCGTGAGCCGCCGGTTCGAGACCTGCCCGTCCCGTTTCGCGGGAAGGAGCCTGACGCTGGTCGACGACTACGGCCACCACCCCACGGAACTGGAACGGGTGGTCCGTACCGCGCGTGGGATCTGGCCGCAGCGCCGCCTGGTGATGGTCTATCAGCCGCATCGATTCAGCCGGACCCGGGACCTCTACGACGAGTTCGTCGATGTATTGTCGAATCTCGATGAATTGCTCATCGCCGAGGTCTACCCGGCCGGCGAGCCCCCCATTGCCCGTGCCGACGGCGCCACGTTGGCCGGCGACATTCGGCTGGCCAACGGCCGACGCCCCGAGTTTGTCCTAACGCCGGAGTCGGCATTGGAACACCTGCGCACGGTCGTCGCGGACGACGACGTGGTGGTCGTTCAGGGTGCCGGGGACATCGCTTGGGTAGCCGAAGCACTGAGGAACGCCTAGCGCGTCTGGCGAGGACGGCAGCCGTTCGGGAGCAATCCGATGCACTTTGCCACATGCAACCTATGTAAAGACGCCAAGGGCGGTCAAGGAGCGGGCGGCGGCGCAGAAGCCCGACGAATGATGGTGACGAAACGGCATCAACGGTTGACTCGAGTGAGAGCCCGTTGCCGCGGTGAGGGAGACTAGATGGTTCGGTCACTGGTATGGCTGGTGGTTGTCGCCGTCGCCGGTTTCGGGGGGCTCCGGTTTGCCGAGGCGGTGGCGACGGTGGATGTCGGACTCGTGCGGCTCGAGGGACAGTTGACCGTGCCGGAGAGCCGGCAGGTGCAAGAGGTCGTGGACACGGTATTGTCCCGACCTGGCCCGCATGGTGCCCGGGACGTGGCCGCGGCCATCGAGTCGATCGGGTGGGTCCGCCAGGTGATGGTGCGGCTGCGTTGGCCGGACACCCTGCATGTCGCGGTCGTTCGGGACACGTTGGCCGCGGGTTGGGGCGACGACGCGTATCTGACGACGGGCGGCGATGTCGTCCCCGTACCCTCGGATTCGGGCGTCGGTCCGGATTCGGATTTGCCGATCCTATCGGGCTCGCTGTCCGACGGCGCCGAGGCGATGCGAATCTACAATCTGCTCAATGCGCAGGCGCGAGCCATCGGCCTTCGCATCGCCCGACTCGAAGAGGACGGCGTGGGCAACTGGTCGGTCGCGTTTGCCGACGGGATGGAGGTCGTCCTCGGATCGACGGCGTTGCGGGAGCGGTTCGATCGGTTTCTCGTGGTATACGCCAAGGAACTCGCGGACTCGTCGGAACGGGTTGTTCGCGTCGATGCCCGCTATCAAACCGGCGTCGCCGTGCAGTGGGAATCGGAGAACTAGCGGTGGCACCCCCGGTGAGACGAGTGATGCCGACAATGCAGCATCGATACCTGTCTCGAGCGGGAGCCTTTGGCCGAGGACAAGGAAACAGATGAGCGGCGAATCGCACAGGGTCGTCGGATTGGACATCGGCACCAGCAAGGTGGCCGCGATCGTCGGCGAGGTATCGGCATCCGGCGATCTCGAAGTGGTCGGCATCGGCTCCCACCATTCCCGGGGCCTGAGAAAGGGCGTCGTGGTGAACATCGAGTCCACGGTGGAGGCCATCAAGCGAGCCGTCGAGGAGGCGGAGCTAATGGCCGGCTGCGAGATCGACTCGGTCTACGCCGGAATCGCCGGCAGCCATATCCGGGGCATCAACTCCCACGGCATCGTCGCGATACGTGATCGCGAGGTTTACGAGCAGGACGTGGACCGGGTGCTCGACGCGGCGCAGGCGGTGGCGATCCCCGCGGATCAGAAGGTGCTGCATACGCTCCGCCAGGAGTTCCTGGTCGACGACCAGGAGGGCGTCAAGGAACCGCTCGGGATGTCGGGCGTACGCCTGGAGGCGAAGGTGCATCTCATCACCTGCGCGGTCAATGCCGCGCAGAACATCGAGAAGTGCATCGAACGCTGCGGGCTCATGGTCAACGACATCATCCTCGAGCAACTGGCTTCGAGCATGTCAGTGCTTACCGACGACGAGCGCGACCTCGGCGCCTGCCTGGTGGACATCGGTGGCGGCACGACCGACATTGCCGTGTTCACGAACGGGGCGATATGCCATACGGCGGTCATTCCCATCGCCGGCGATCAGGTGACCAACGACATCGCGATGGCGCTCCGGACGCCCACGCAGCACGCCGAGGAGATCAAGATCAAGCACGCCTGCGCCCTGGCCCAACTGGCACGGGCGGAGGAAACCATACAGGTTCCGGGCGCCGGTGGCCGGCCGCCGCGGGAACTGTCGCGCCAAGCGCTCGCCGAGGTCGTGGAGCCCCGCTACGAGGAACTGTTCACCCTCGTACAGGGAGAACTCAACCGTAGCGGCACCGCCGAGCTGATCGCGTCGGGCGTCGTCCTGACGGGTGGTTCGGCGAAAATGGAAGGTGTCGTGGAACTGGCGGAAGAGGTGTTTCACATGCCGGTGGACGTCGCCGCGCCAAAGCGGATCGCCGGCATCGCAGACATCGTCAGCAATCCGATCTACTCGACGGGGGTCGGTTTGCTGATGTATGGAATGGAGCAGGAAAAGGAGAGTGGCCGCCGCGGTCGCAAGACGAACCGCAGCGGCGCATTCGCGCGATTGAGGTCGTGGTTCAACGACCTCTAGCGGGGGGTACCCCCATGGGACGAGTGATGATGACAATACGACATCGAAGCTTGACTCGGGTGGGGGCCTCTAGCCGCGGACAAGCAGGTTAGCGGCAGCGATGACACTCGGGTTTGAAATCATTTGACAAGGATGTGGAAATGACTACGACGACCGACATGCCATTCGAGCTAGTCGACAATCCGACGCGCACCGCCGTGATCAAGGTCATCGGCGTGGGTGGCGGGGGCGGCAACGCCGTTAGGCACATGATTGCGAGCGGCGTGCAGGGCGTCGACTTCGTCGCCGCCAATACGGACTCGCAGGCGCTCGGCACTCTACAGGGGCCGACGACGCTTCAGTTGGGTGCCGAAATCACGAATGGTCTCGGTGCCGGCACAAGCCCGGAAGTGGGACGCCAATCGGCCATCGAGGATCGCGACAGGATTCACGACGTGCTGGCCGGGGCCGACATGGTATTCATCACGGCGGGCATGGGCGGCGGCACCGGGACGGGCGCGGCACCGGTCGTGGCCGAGGTCGCCAAGGAGATCGGCGCATTGGCCGTCGCCGTGGTGACCAAGCCGTTCGAATTCGAGAACCGCACGAAGGTCGCGGAACAGGGCATCGTCGAACTGTCACAGCATGTCGACTCCGTGATCGCCATATCCAACGACCGGCTACCTTCCGTGTTCGACGACGAAGCCACGATGGACCAGGCCTTCGCCGCAGTGGACGACGTGCTGCTGGGTGCCGTCAGAGGCATCTCGGACATCATCATCAGGCCGGGCCGCATCAACGTCGACTTCGCGGACGTTCGCACGGTGATGTCGGAGCGAGGCATGGCGATCATGGGTACCGGCCAGGCGTCGGGCGACAACCGCGCACGCGACGCCATCGACGAGGCGGTCAACAGCCCGCTCCTGGAAGACGTGGACCTGCGCGGCGCAAGAGGCGTCGTGGTGAACATAACGACGGCCCCAAGCGTTGGCATCCGCGAATTCCAGGAGATCGGAAATTCGGTTCGGGACCTGGCCTCGAAGGGGGCAACCGTCGTGATCGGCACGGTGAGCGACGATACGCTCGGCGACGAGATGCGGATAACGGTCGTGGCGACCGGTCTCGGCAACGCCAAATCGGAATCCGCAGAACCGTCGCCTTCCCTGCGCAATCCGATCGGCGTGACCAACTACCGAGACCTGGATCGACCCACCGTTATGCGCAACAACCCCAAGGAGGAGGCGGCCACAAGGCAGGTGCCCGCGGATCCCGACTACCTCGACATCCCGGCATTCCTGCGTCGACAGGCGGACTAGATGTTGCTGTCCGCGGCAAAAGGCTCCCGCTCGAGTCGCGCCTCGATGCCGTATGGTCGTCTTCATTCGTCGGGCCGTGTGCCGCCGCTGGCTGTCCCAAAAATCCAGTCGATACAAACTGTTACAAAAGTTCGGCAGTAGCGGTTCGAACCGATTGCTAATATTCGGTGGCCGGCGCGGTGGTCTGTGCGCGGGGTTTGGATGATGCCGCCGTAGGGCGACCGACGACGGCGTGGCCAAGCCATCGAACTGGACCACCTGGCTCGGCGCCCGGGCGTTGGGGACGCCCGGAACGTAGAACACACCTGTACGGCGGGCGCCAGTTGATAAGACAAAGAACGCTAGCAAGCACGGTGCACGCGAAGGGGGTCGGGCTGCACACCGGCCAGGAAGTCGACCTGACCATCCGCCCGATGCACCCGGACGCGGGCATCGTGTTTCGGCGTTGCGACCTAGGTTGCAGTTTCGAGGCGAAGGCGCAGAACGTCGTCGATACGCAACTTGCGACGACCCTTGGCGACGACGACGTGCGGATTTCCACGATCGAACACTTGATGGCGACCTTCGCGGGCTTGGGCATCGACAATGCCGAGGTCGATGTAAGCGGCTCGGAGTTGCCGATCATGGACGGCAGCGCCGCACCATTCGTTCGACTCATCCGGGCGGCGGGCGTCGAAGAGCAGCCGGCACCGAAACGCTTCCTGCGGGTCACGCGGGAGGTGAGTTGGACGGATGGGGACGCGGTCACCGCTCTCTCGCCGCACGACGGGTTCCGGCTCGAGTACACGATGAACTACGATCATCCGTACTTCGTGGGGCTCTGCCAGCATGCGACGGTGGATTTCTCTTCGCGGGCGTTCATTCGCGACATCAGCCGGGCCCGCACGTTCGGTTTCCTGTCGGACATCGAACGGCTACGCGCCATGGACCTGGTGCGTGGCGGCAGTTTGGACAATGCCGTGGTCGTCGTCGACGACGGCGTGCTCAACGACGAGGGACTGCGCTGCGAGGACGAGTTCGTCAAGCACAAGATCCTCGATGCGATCGGAGATCTCTACGTTGCCGGCCATCCGATCATTGGCGCGTTTTCCGGCTACCAATCCGGTCACGGGTCGAACAACGGCTTGGTCAGGCAGCTGCTGGCCGATCCGGGTAGCTATCGGTCCGTCACATTCGAAAACGGTTGCCGGCCGCCGATCAGCCTGGCATGAAACGAACGCGAACGGGAGCATCGCGACCGGTTGCGTTCGGTTCATGCGAGTTTCCACCCCAGGTGCCGGGTCGCGGACGCGCAAGGAACAACGGAGCTGTAGGGGACGGGCTTGTCCCGTCCCGTTGCACTGGAGCCGTACGTCCGGCACGGGCGACCACAAGGGTCGCCCCTACGAATTGACCATCTATTCAACGGGTTGCGGATTTGTTCCATGGAAGGCCGGTGTGGCTGGTACGGAGGCGGGTCGGCGCACAGCGGATGGCGAAGGCGCCTCCTTCGGACGCGGCCGAACCGGCTATGGGGCGCTCGCCTGAAACAGGCGCCGACGGAAGTCAACCCCAGTCGGACTTGCACACGCAGATCGCGTAGCCGTTGGGATCCCGAACGGTGAACTCGGTCATGCGGGCCTGTTGGTTGTATTGAAGGTCGCTGACGACTTCGATGCCCAACTCCCGGGCACGGTTCAGCGCGGCGTCCGGATCCTCGACGTGAACGAAGACGATGACACCGTGGCCGAGCGGGTTGCCGGTGGCCACCCCATGGTCGTGATCCGCGTCTATCTCGTGGAGTTCGAGGAGCAGCGTGTCTCCGTCCATCAGCATCTCGAACTCAGATCCGCCATGTCCGGACTGCATGCCGAGGAAGTCCTGGTACCACCGGGACGTCGCGACCACGTCCTTGGCGAACAACATCGTGTCTGTGCGCATCGGTCTCTTCTCCGTGGGTTTGCCGTGCGAGAGCTTCGAAGTCTAACCGCTTGCAGGGGCTCTCCGGGGTTCGCATAGTTGCGCTCCCCGACACCGGACGAGGATAGCCGTGCCCCACGTCGTCGTGATCGGCGGCGGTAACGCCGCGTTGGTCGCCGCCATAGCCGCTAGGGAGCGCGGTGCGGAGGTCACCGTGCTGGAACGGGCGCCGTACGCTCTGCGAGGCGGCAATTCGCGCTTCACCGCGGGCGCGATGCGTACCGTCTACGGCGGGGTGGACGATCTGCGTCGCCTGATGCCGGAACTCACCGAGGCCGAAGTCCGACGTGCGGATTTCGGCACCTATACCAGGGAGCGCTTCTACGACGACCTGGGCCGCGTGACGGACTACCGCGCCGACCCCGAGCTTGCCGAACGCCTCATCCACTCGAGTTTCGAGGTGCTGTGCTGGATGCGCGAGAAGGGTGTGCGTTTTCTGCCGCTCTACGGGCGGCAGTCGTTCGAGATCGACGGGAAGGTGCGTTTCTGGGGCGGCGTCACCGTCGAAGCCTGGGGCGGCGGGCCCGGACTGATCGATTCGTTGACGGACATCGCCCGGAAATCGGGGGTCGAGATTCGCTACGGCACCCACGCCAGCGGACTCGAAGGAACACCGGACGGTTTCGAAATCCGCCTCGGGAGTGCGCCCGAAGCGCCTCGCCTCCATGCCAACGCCGTGGTGCTCGCCTGTGGCGGCTTCGAGTCCAACCCGGCTTGGCGGGCGCGCTACCTCGGCCCGGGGTGGGATCTCGCCAAGGTCCGGGGGACACGGTTCAACACCGGCGACGGCATACGGATGGCGGTCGGCATCGGCGCGGCGACCAGGGGCAACTTTTCGGGTTGCCATGCGGTCGCATGGGATATGAACGCACCCGAATTCGGCGACCTGGACGTGGGCGACAACTTCCAGAAGCACTCCTACCCGTTCGGCATCGTGGTGAACCGCGACGGACTCCGCTTCCTGGACGAGGGGGCCGACTACCGCAACTACACCTATGCGCGCTACGGACGCGAGATACTGAACCAGCCGGGTCAGTGCGCTTGGCAGCTATTCGATGCCAAGGTCGCCCACCTGCTGCGCGACGAGTACCGCGTCGGCAAGGTGACCAAGGCCGCGGCGGACAGCATCGAGGCATTGGCGGAGAGGATCGCGTCGACCGAGACGATGGATGCCGGGGCATTGGTGGCGGAGGTCGCCCGGTTCAACGCCGCAGTCGACACCGAGACGCCTTTCGATCCGGCGGTGAAGGACGGTCGCGGCACGGTCGGCCTCGCCGTGCCGAAATCGAATTGGGCGAACCGTCTGGACACGCCGCCCTTCGAAGCCTACGGCGTCACCTGCGGCATTACGTTCACCTTCGGGGGCTTGGCGGTCGATGCCGAAGCCCGGGTGCTGGCCGAGGACGGCTCGCCGATTCCGCGTTTGTTCGCAGCCGGCGAACTGGTGGGCGGGCTCTACTATTTCAACTATCCCGGCGGCACCGGGCTGACCGCGGGAGCGGTGTTCGGACGAACCGCAGGCCACAATGCCAGCCTTGTCGGAACCCCCTGACATGACCGGCGAATGGGCGGCAATCGTGAGTGCGGGCGAACAGCCCGAGCGCGATGCCGTGCGCGCCCGGCTCGAGGAGGTGCCGTTCACCTACGCCGAGCGGCAACGGGTGCTCAAGGCGGCGCGGCGGTTGGTTGAAGGCTGTCGTCGGCGGGCCGACGAACGTTCGCTGCTGGATCTGTTTCTTCAGGAATACGGGTTGTCGAACGAGGAGGGGATCGCCCTGCTGTGCATCAGCGAGGCGCTGCTCCGAATACCTGACGACGAGACCGCCGAAGCGCTCATCGCCGAGAAGATTGGTACGGCCAACTGGGCGGAACACGTTGGACTCTCCGACTCCGTGTTCTTGAACGCATCGACGTGGGCGTTGATGCTGACCGGCAATGTCATCGGTCTTGGCGACGACGTCACGGCCGACGTCGGGGGATGGATCAACCGGTTGGCAGGTCGCGTCGGCGAGTCCGTGGCCCGGGCCGCCATGTCGCGGGCGGTGCGGATCGTCGGTGGCGAGTTCGTTCAGGGTCGCACCATCGAGGAGGCGCTGGCCAGGGAACGTTCGAACGACGGGGCGCTTTCTTCCTTCGACATGCTCGGCGAAGGCGCACGAACCTACGAAGACGCGGCCCGTTACACGGAATCTTATCGGCGGGCGATCCATGCCGTCGGAAACGCAAACCCGGAAGCGACGCCGACCGGCGCAGCGGGGATTTCCATCAAGCTCTCGGCATTGCATCCGCGCTACGAGCCGTTGCAGCGCGAACGGGTGCTCGAGGAACTCGGGCCGACGGTGCTCGACCTTGCCCGGGAGGCCGCGCAGCGCAACATCCACTTGACCGTGGACGCCGAGGAGGCCGAGCGCCTCGAATTGTCCCTCGTGCTATTCGAACGCCTCGCCCGGGCGCCGGAGCTCGACGGATGGGCGGGACTTGGTCTCGCCGTGCAGGCGTATTCCAAACGGGCGCTTGCGGTGATCGATTGGCTGGACTCCCTGGGCAGGCCGCTGATGGTGCGCCTTGTGAAGGGCGCCTACTGGGATACCGAGATCAAACGGGCCCAGGTCGAGGGCCTAGGCTACTACCCGGTCTACACCCGCAAGGCATCCACGGATCTCGCCTACCTAGCTTGCGCAGCGCGTCTTTTCGATTGCCGCCACATCTATCCGCAGTTCGCCACGCACAACGCGCACACCCTGGCGGCGGTCCTGGAACTCGCTCGAAGCGCTTCGGGACCCTACGAGTTCCAGCGTCTGCACGGCATGGGCGAACTGCTCTACGACGAGGCGCGACGGTGTTTCGACGACCTGCCGCCGGTTCGGGTCTACGCACCGGTCGGCGCGCACAAGGACCTGCTCGCCTACCTGGTGCGGCGGCTTCTCGAGAACGGCGCGAACTCGTCGTTCGTCAACCGGTTCCTGGACGACACCATCGACGTGGACGAACTGGTGCGCGACCCGCTCGAGGTCGTTGCGGACTACGCTGGAGCACCCCACCCCCGGATCCCGTCGCCCCCCGACCTCTATGGCGACCGCCGGAACTCCGCCGGATTGGACCTGGGTCAGCGCAACCGGGTGGATGAACTCCTTGAAGCGGCAGTGTCCTCGGAGGCGCCCGACGACGTGCTAAAGGCCGACGTCGACGCGGGGTTTCGCCGTGCCGTGGCGGCATATCCGGCCTGGGAAGCAACGCCGGCCGCATCACGCCGCGAATGTCTCGAGCGGCTCGCGGATCTGATCGAGGCGAATCGGTCGCGTTTCGTCGCGTTGATGGCCGAGGAGGCGGGCAAGACGTTGGTCGACGCCGTCGCTGAGGTCCGGGAAGCTGCCGATTTCTGCCGCTACTACGGCGCGGAATGCGAACGCCTGTTTGCAGGTGGGCAGGTCTTGCAGGGCCCGACCGGCGAGTCGAATACGCTGCAAATGCACGGCCGCGGCGTGTTCGCCTGCATCTCGCCCTGGAACTTCCCGCTGGCGATTTTCACGGGCCAGGTCGTTGCGGCACTCGCGGCGGGCAATGCGGTCGTCGCCAAGCCGGCACCCCAGACGCCGCGCATCGCCGCCGCGGCCGTGGAACTGATGCATGAGGCGGGCGTCCCGGAGAACGCTGTGCGATTGGTCTGCGGAGGCGTGGACACCGGCGCGGCCGTTGTCGCCAACGGCTCGGTCGCCGGTGTTGCCTTCACGGGTTCGACGGCGACCGCCAAGTCCATCCAGCGCTCGCTCGCCGACAAGGACGGCCCTGTCGTTCCGCTCATCGCCGAGACCGGTGGGCAGAACGCGATGGTCGTGGACTCGACGGCATTGCCCGAACAGGTGGTCGACGATGCCGTGGCGTCGGCATTCCGGTCGGCGGGGCAGCGCTGCTCGTCGCTGCGCGTGCTCTACGTCCAGGAGGACATCGCCGAACATCTGATCGCGATGATCGTCGGTGCCATGCGCACGCTTGTGATCGGCGATCCGGCGGACCCGGCGACCGATGTGGGACCGGTGATTGACCGAGCGGCGTTGCACAGGCTCGAGGCCCACGTCGAGGCGATGAGCGACAAGGTCGTCTACCAGTGCGAGATTCCACCGGGGCTCGAGGGATGCTTTATGGGTCCGACCCTGATCGAAGTCGGTTCCATCGCAGAGCTTCACGAGGAGCGTTTCGGTCCGATCCTGCACGTCGCACGTTTCGCGGCCCCGCGCCTCGATCGTGCGCTCGCCGACATCCAGAACGCAGGCTACGGTCTGACGCTCGGCATCCACTCGCGCATCCATCGGTGCGCGGAAGACGTGATGGCCACGGTCAAGGTGGGCAATACCTACGTCAATCGCGACATGATTGGAGCGACTGTCGGGGTGCAGCCGTTCGGCGGCGAAGGACTGTCCGGGACCGGTCCCAAAGCCGGCGGCCCGAACTACCTGGCGCGGTTCGCCGTCGAGCGCACGGTGACCTGGAACACGACCGCCACCGGCGGCAATGCGGAATTGCTGAGTCTCCCGGATTGACTTCGTCGCGGGGCGGTCCTAGGCCGGCGCCTGCTGCGGGCCGGGCAGCGTCAGTTCGCCAAGACGTCCGCGCACTTCGCCCCGGAACTCGGCGAGCTGGCGCGTCAACGATTGATGGTCCTTGGCCAACTCGTCGACCTTCCTGTCGAGCTTGTCGACCTTCCGAACCCGTAGAGCCTTGCGGCGTTGTCGCAGACGATCTTCCTTCGGGTCTTGCCAGAGACACCGCCGAGTTCCCGGGCGATGAACTCCTGCGAGTCCGGCCAGACCCCGTCGGGGTGGGGGAAGTCGCTGCCCCACATCACGTTGTCCTCGCCGAGTATGTCGAGCAGGCGGATGCCGATCGGATCGCTCTGGTAGGTGGCGTAGCACTGCCGTCGCCAGTATTCCGAGGGCTTCATGGCCAGCGTCAGATCCTTGAACTGATCCTCCCACTCGAGATCCATGTGTTCGAGGATGTACGGGATCCAGCCGATTCCGCTCTCGCCGATGACGACTTTCAGCCCGGGGTGGGCTTCGAGGACGCCGCCGTAGATGATCTCCATGATGATCTTCGCCATGGCGAGCTGGAAGCTCGTTATGTGCACCGCGAACGCCTGGCGCCTGCCCAATGCGGACATCGACTCGAAGTCGTAGTCCATGCGCGGGCCAATGGTGTGGTAGTGGACCGGCAGTCCGGCGTCCTCGGCCGCAGCCCAGAGCGGTTCCCAGCACGGGTCGAAGAGCGGCGCCATGTCGTGGGTGTTGGCCACTTCTATGCCGCTCAGCACGCCGCGTCTCGCGACGCGGTCGACTTCCCGGACGGCGGCATCGACGTCGTGGCTGGGAATGTTGGCGAGGCCGGCGAACCGGTCCGGGTGGGTCGCGCAGAAATCGGCGAGCCAGGCGTTGTAGATCCGCATCATTTCGTCGGCCGCGTCGTTGTCGTCCAGACGCATAGCCGCGCCGAGAATGCCGTAGAGCACCTCGGCCTGGACACCGTCTAGGTCCTGGTCGCGGATGCGCAGGTCGGGCTCGGTCAGGCGGCGGATTCCCGCTTCGCCGTCGCGGTACAGGCCTTGTTCGGCCATTCGGTCGGAGCGGTGGATCTGCCCGGGCACGTAGCGCCGCCCGGCCGATCCCATGCCGTTCTGGAGGCCGAACCTCGCCCCGTTGCGGCTCACCCAGAAGCGACCGGCGTCGGTTTCCTCGACGTACGGCATGCGGTCGGCGAGTTCCGCCGGGGCCTCGCCGGTGAACAGGTCCTCCGGCAGCCACGGCAAGTCCACATGGCAATCGGCGGAAATGACCTCGTATGGCATTTGGTGTTCCTCGCGAGCTTTTGGTCTGAGCGCGTGCGGGTTACGATTTTGCTTGAATTCCTTGTGGGGGTCACCGATGCCGCATAGTTCGTGGTACTTCCTCGTCTTCGGCGTCGTTTTTCTCCTGCCGGGTTGCACCGCGCTGGATCCCGATGTCCCCCGCGGGTTCGATCTGACCGGCGACTGGGTGCTTGACCGAGAGGCCAGCGATGCGCCGCCCGACCTGGAGGCCATCCGGCGGCGTGAGGATCGCGATGTGGTCAGGGGTCGGCAGTCGGACGCGGCGGCATCGGCCGCCTTCGCCGTGCAGGACTTCCCCGTGCTGACGGCCACGCGACTTGAGATCGAACAGGACGACGAGTCGATGGGCATCCGCTACGACGGCGTCGTCTACCGCGACATCACCTGGGGTGAACGCGAACGGGATCTTTGGAAAGTACGCGCTGGCTGGGACGAGGGCGACCTCGTCGTCCGCTCCGTTCGGGGCGGCATTCGGGGTAGGGAGGCTTTCGCGCTGGAACGCAACGGGATGCGCCTTCGCGTCACCGTCGGCATCGAGACAGGTGGGCAGGACGTGCGTTCGGTTCGCGTGTACCGCCGGCGTTGAAGCGGATGCCTACGGTCGGATCCGGCGGCACTCCAGGTAGAAGCGTTTCTCGTGGGCTTCGCCCAGCGAGAACGTCTTGCGCGGCGTTGCGCCTTCTTCGACCACGCTCGCGAACAGGTCGTGCTTGTCCATGGCCGGCAATACGAATCCGATTCGTCCTTTGGTCCGGCATAGATCGGCAAGCGCCGCTTCGCCGTGGATGTAGTCGACCCGGGCCGCCCCGTGTTCGTCGAGGTACGGGTCCAGGAAGGCGTGCAGGGTGGCGGTCTCGAGCTTGAGAGCCGGCGTTTCGATCTCCACGACGCCGAACGTGGTCGCCGTCCGGTAGGGGAGACGGTGCGCTCTTGACGCGGGTTCTACTGCGCAAACGATCCGCCAGATCCCCTCGTCGGGGTAGGTCCAATGCCGGACGCCTTGATCTCGGAAGTCCTTGATCATCGCCTGCAATAACTCCTGGGGGTCGACCGAGTCCACCAGCCGATGAATCGGCTCGAAGCACAGCGCCGGGTCGTGAATGTTGACCAGTTCGACCAGCGCGTAACGCCCAGGATGGTTGGCGCCCGCCGGTTCCCGCTTCTTCGACTCCTCCCAGATGGCGCGGGCGGCGGCAAACGAGTGGTTGCCGTCGCCCATGGCATAGAGCATGGGCGGGTCGCCGCGTACCAGCGCACGGAGGCGTGACGCGGTCGCATCCATCAGCTTCTCGTCGCTCACCCACCGGCCGCGGACCCGGCCTCCCCCCTGCATCAGTTCGAAGTCGTAGGCCTGGGGCAGATTGCTGTTGCATAGCGGCTCGATGACCGTTCCATCCGGATCGTCGATCAACACCAGGATGTGCGGAGCCTCGAGGGGCGCATGGCGCCGAACGGCCATCCTGGCCGGCAACCGGGCAGGATCGGTACCCTCCGTGCTGCGAATCAGTTCGCGGGCACCCTCGGAAAAGTCGAAGCGTTCGAGGTCCAGCGCGACCAGAAGACCCTGGCGCGGTGCGCTTCGACCCACCTCGCGTTCCACGAGCATGAACGCCGGCGGGTGCTCGATCAGCGTGCCGTCGGCTAGGAACCGGTCCATCCGGTGGTTGATGCGACCAATCGTCTCCTCTCGGTCGTCTGTGCCCAGGTGCGCCTCCGGTAGGACCAGGTGGAGGGTCGACGGGGCGTCTCCAACCAGACGTTGCGTCTCCTCCCAGTACTCGGGCTGCGAGGTGTACTGGTCGCAGGCGATTACCGACCACGCGTGAAGGGAGAGCCCCGGCCGAGGCAGGAGCAGAGTCGGTACGTGGAGGGCGATCTCGGGATAGTGTCGTTGCACGTCTTCTTGGGCGATCCGGCGGAGGGTTCGTGTATGGTATTGCGTCGGGGGAACGCACGCATGACATACGACCTGGTGATCGCAAACGGAACCGTCGTGGACGGTTCGGGATCGCCCGGCTACCGGGCCGATGTCGGGGTTTCGGACGGACGAATCGCCTTCATCGGGAGGAACCCGGGAAGGGCCGCGAGCCGGATCGACGCGGAAGGCCACGTCGTCGCACCCGGCTTCGTCGACGGCCACACGCACATGGATGCGCAGGTGTTCTGGGATCGCCTCGGATCCTGTTCGTGCTACCACGGCGTGACCAGCGTAGTGATGGGCAACTGCGGCTTCACGCTGGCCCCGTGTCGGGAGAGCGAGGCGGATCTCGTATTCCGCAACCTGGAGCGCGCGGAGGACATTGCCCGGGAAGCCATGCTGGCCGGCATCGAGTGGCGCTGGGAGACCTACCCGGAATACCTCGACGTGGTCGATGCGCTGCCGAAGGGCATCAACTACGCGGGCTACATCGGCCATTCGGCGCTCCGCACCTACGTCATGGGGCAACGTGCCTTCGAGGAAGAGGCGACCCAGGACGACGTCGAGCGCATGGCGGGCATCGTCCAGGATGCGGTACGCGCGGGCGCGGTGGGCTTCACGACCTCCCGTTCCCCGAACCATCAGACCTCCGACCACAAGCCCGTGGCAAGCCGCTTGGCGTCCTGGGAGGAAGTACGGACTCTCGTCAACGCCATGGGGCGTACCGGTCTCGGGATGTTCGAGATCGCCGCCGAGGCCACCGGGCGGGATCCGTTGCGGATGCACGACTACCAGCAACGCCTCAAGGCACTGGCCATCGAGTCGGGGGTGCCGGTGACCTGGGGCATGTTCGCCACCCGCCAGGCACCGGAAGTCTGGCGCAGCTATTTCGATCTGCTCGACGAGGTCGCCGAGGCCGGTGGCCGCATGTTCGCGCAGGTCCATTCCCGCTCGATCTGCGTCATCTACACCTTCGAATCCCACCTGCCGTTCGACTCCTGGGATACTTGGCGGGACGTTCGCGGGCTGCCCCTGACCGAGCAGAAGGCGCAGCTTGAGGATCCGGCCTTGAAGGCGAAGCTGGTCGAGGTGGCGAGCCGCCCCAGCGAACGGCACAAGGCCCGCGGCATGACCGTGAATCCACCGGACTGGGAACGGCTCTTCGTGATGCGCGGCACGGACGGGCACGACCCGAGCATTGCCCAGCTTGCCCGGGAGCGAGGTATCCGGTGCGCCGAACTGCTGATCGACCTCGCTGTCGAAGAGGACCTCACGACGCTGTTCCGGATGCCGCTCAACAACGAGAACGACGACGACGTGCTCGCGATGATGAAGCACCCCCACTCGGTGGTTACCTTCTCCGACTCGGGCGCGCACGTTTCGCAGATCATGGACAGCTCGCTGCAGACCAACGTGTTCAGCCAGTGGGTTCGCGAGCGACAGGCGCTGACCCTGGAGGAGGCCGTGCGGCAGGTCACCGCCGAGCCGGCGCGCCGATGGGGGCTCCACGACCGCGGCATGCTGCGCCTCGGGATGGCGGCAGATGTGACGGTATTCGATCCCGATACCATCGCGGCGAACATGCCGGAGATCGTCAACGACCTGCCTGCCGGGGCGAAGCGCTTCAAGCAGACGGCCCAGGGCATTCTCGCCACGGTCGTGAACGGCGAAGTGCTGCTCCGGAACAACGAACCCACCGGCGCGACACCGGGCAGACTGCTGCGAGCGTCGCGTTAGGCGGATGCCATCGGTCGTCGTCGCGAGGGCCGGCAACTCGTGCTTGCCGTGCGCCCGCAAGCAGGTACACTAGCGCGCTCCTCAAATCGCGGGGACGTTTTCCGCCTTAGCTCAGTTGGTAGAGCAGCTGACTGTTAATCAGCGGGTCGCTGGTTCGAGCCCAGCAGGCGGAGCCAATCTCTTTTTGTCGACGCTTTGTCGACGCGTTCCGGCGGTGCCGACCGGCCCTGCCGGGCGCGGCGCCTCGTGCTGGCCGGGGGTCGCGGCCCTGCCATGGATCGTCTGTTATGCTCTGCGGGACTGCTTAGGGAGGTTCTCGCGTCGTAGGCGCGGCGTTGGGTGCCTTGCGGAAGAACAAACTGGGGGAGTCTATGGACGCCATCGACGTCCGTGTAGTGGATCCGCGCCGGGTCGTCGGCGATGTCGGCGCGTCGGCGCGACATGGCCCGATGGCGAATGGACACAAAGAGCCGGCGCATGTCAACGGACACGGCGCTGCCCCTCGGTACCGGGCCATTTCCGAGCGGCGCCTGGACCGCATACCGCAGTTGGCCGGCCGGCCTGCGGACGAACGATTCGCAATGCGGGTCGTCAGCCAGGTGTTGCCGTTCCGCACCAACAACTACGTGGTCGACCTGATCGACTGGTCGCGGGTCCCGGACGATCCGATCTACCAGATGACATTCCCGCAGCGCGGCATGCTCGATCCGCGCGATTTCGAACGCATGGCGGATCTCCTCAAGCGAGGGGCGACACGGGAACAGATCGAACCCGTCGTTGCGTCGATCCGCGCGGGGCTCAATCCGCACCCGGCCGGCCAGCGGGAGCTCAACATCCCGGCGGATGATCAGACCGGGATGCTGGAAGGGATCCAGCACAAGTACCGGGAAACGGTACTATTCTTCCCCAGCCGCGCCCAGACCTGCCACGCCTACTGCACGTTCTGTTTCCGCTGGGCTCAGTTCGTCGGCAAGGACATGAAGATCTACGCCAAGCAGATGACCGGGCTGCACCGTCATCTCGCCGCGCACCCTGAGGTGACGGACCTGTTGATCACGGGCGGGGATCCGATGGTCATGAAAGCGCCGGTGCTGGAGCGGTACATCCAGCCGATCCTCGAATCGCCCGAGATGAGCCACGTTCGGCACATCCGGATCGGGACGAAGTCGCTGACGTTCTGGCCGTACCGGTTCGTGACCGACCCGGACGCCGACGAGTTGTTGCGGCTTCTCGAACGGGTCGTCAAGTCCGGGCGGCACGTCGCCATCATGGCGCACTTCAACCACTGGCGGGAACTGTCCACGGATGTCGTCCGGAACGCGATTCGGCGCCTTCGCGATACCGGCGCGGTCATCCGCGCCCAAGCGCCGCTGCTCAAGCACATCAACGACGATTCGGCGGTGTGGCGGCGGATGTGGGAGGACGAGGTGCGGCTCGGCATCGTTCCCTACTACATGTTCGTGGAACGGGACACCGGCGCGAAGCGCTATTTCGAGGTGCCGCTGGCACGGGCGCAACGGATCTACGCGGACGCCATCCGAAAGGTCTCGGGACTTGCCCGAACGGCGCGAGGTCCCAGCATGAGTGCGGCCCCGGGCAAGGTCGAGGTCGTCGGCTTTCAGGATGTCCGGGGGGAGAAGGTCTTCGTGCTGCGGTTCCTGCAGGGACGCAACCCGGACTGGGTCGGCGTCCCGTTCTTCGCGAGGTTCGACCCCCGAGCGACCTGGCTCGACCAGTTGCAGCCGGCCTTCGGCGAGGATCGCTTCTTCTTCGAGGACGACTTCCAGTCGATGCGCGAACGCGTCCTCGATTCAGCCGTCGGTCCGTAGGGGACGGGCCTGGGGGTCCGGGCGCGACGGCTGCGCGCCCACGAGTTCGTGCGATTCAACGGGTTGGGGATTTGTTCCACGGGAGGGGCTGCGGGGTCCGAAAACCGTTGGCTGACGCGGGCCGTGGAGCCCCGAGAGAGTGAACCAAATGACACCGGATGTTGCGGAATCCTTACGGGCTTTGTTGTACCATCCGGCCACATTTCGCGAACCAGACAGGTACAACTATGCGAACCTTCCTGTCCCTGCTTCTGATCCCGGTTCGGTGCGCTTGGGGGCGCGCGGTTCCGGATGCTTCCGTTCCTCGAATTCTCGCTGTCTTGGCGGCGGCCTCGTGCCTTGCGGTCGCACCCACCTCATGGGCACAGGAGGACGAGGAGGATGAGGAGGATCAACCGACACTCGTTGCGGCCGACGACGGCGCCATCGAGGAAGTCGTCGTCACGGGCTCCCGGCTGAAGCGCGACACCTACACCAGCGTCGCGCCGCTGCAGATCATCACCGGTGAAGTCTCGCGGGAGGCGGGCGTCATCGATGCCGAGGAAATCGTGCAGAAGTCCACGGTTTCGGCAGGTGCCCAGATCGACGTGACGTTCTCCGGTTTCGTGCTCGACGACGGCCCCGGCACGCAGACGGCCAACCTGCGGGGCCTCGGGTCGAACCGCACGTTGTTGCTCGTCAACGGCCGCCGGATGGGACCCGCCGGCGTCGAAGGTGCGCCCACCTCTCCCGACCTGGGGTTGATTCCCGGCTCGCTGGTCCAGCAATACGACCTCCTCCTCGACGGCGCGTCCTCGGTCTACGGCTCGGACGCGATCGCCGGCGTGGCGAACGTCATCCTGCGCAAGGACTTCGACGGACTGGAGGTCGAGACCTTCCCCAGTCGGCCCGCCCACGCCGGGGGTGATCAGGATGTCCTCGCGGTGACGTGGGGCAAGAACTTCGACCGCGGCTTCATCGGGTTCGGTGCCGAGTACAACAGCAGCGATCCCGTGACCTATGCGGATCGTCCCTGGACCGCGGGCTGTTCGCGCAATGTCGAGATCGACGAGGGCGGCCGCACCCGTACCGAGCCGCTCTACTACCCAACGGTATACGGCATGGACATGGAAGGCTGCGGAAGCATATTTCCCCTTTCCTCGCGTATCTCCGTGCCAGTCCGCGGATCGGTGTACTACACACCCGGTTTCAGCAACGGGGGCTGGCCCGACTTCTCGGAGTCGGAGACATGGGGATTTGCCGTCGACGGCGACGGCGACGGCGAGCCGGACATGAGCTATCGGGACTACAGCCTGAACGGTCGCCGGGACTATGCCGAGCTCTACCCGACGTTCGAGTCGCAGAACTACATGGTGTTCGGCGAGTACACCTTCGAAGGGGAGATGAACCTGACGCCGTTCTTCGAAATGGGCTATGTCGAGAACGAGATCGCCCTCATCGGCGACGAGGCGCAGATCTTTCAGGAGGTTCCTGCGCGCAATCCCTTCAACATCTGCAATCCCGAAGGCCAGGGCGTCGACTGCGGTCTGGCGGTGGATGCGTTGTACACCAATCCGAACTTCCTGCCCCAGTTCGCCAACCGGTGGGGCGGCTTGTGCGCAGCGTTCGGCATACCGCTGTCGTTCTGCACACCTGCCATCTTCGGTCTGCTGAACGGCCCGATAGGCCCGCAGCCCACGACCCCCATCGTTACCATCCGTGGCGACCGCTCGGACTACTATCGCGAGTTGGAGCAGTTCCGCTACGTGGCGGGTATCGGCGGGGACCTGCCCATGTTGGATTTCTGGCAGTTGTCGGATTGGTCCTTCGAGTTCGCGTACGTCCATTCCCTATCGGACGGGACCGTCCGCAGGCCGGGGATTCGGGAGGATCGCCTGCTGCTCGCGCTCGGGGCATACTCGACGGACGACGTCCCGTGCGAGAACAATACGGACGAGGAAATGGCCTTCGACACGGCGCCGGGTTGCGTGCCGGTCAACATGTTCGCCCGGTCGCTTTACGCCAATCTGGTCGGCGATTTCGCCACCCAGGCCGAACGCGACTACGTGTTCGACAACCGCGACTTCGCCACGGAATACCGGCAGACGGTGATCACGTACTACATGACGGGTTCGCTGTTCGAACTGCCCGCCGGCGCGGTGTCCGCCGGATTCGGCTTGGAACACCGCGAAGACGAGATCAAGTCGATTCCCGACCATGTCGCCCGCGACGGCTTGTTCTGGGGGTTCTTCAGCGATGGCGGCGCGGTTGGCTCGAAGACCATCCAGGAAGCCTTCGGCGAGGTCGAAATGCCGATCCTGGCGGGGCAGATCGCTGCGTCGGAGCTGACGCTGAACGTATCGGCGCGGTGGACCAAGGACGAGTACGGCGGCAGCGCGTGGACCGGCTCCGGCAAGATCGCCTATCGGCCCATCGACTCGCTGTTGATCCGCGCCACCGGCGGCACGTCGTTCCGGGCGCCGAACCTGCGCGAACTGTTCCTGCAGGCCCAGACCGGGTTCCTCTCGGTGTTCGATCCCTGTCTGCTCCCGGAGGCGGCCATCAACGACATCACAAACGAGTACGATCCGGATCTCGACGACCGCGAGCCGCACCTGCTCGACAACTGCCGGGCCAACGGCATCGATCCGCTGACCGCGCATAACAACGGCTTCAACGTCTATTCGGTCGAGGTGGCGGCAGGCGGCGCGCTGGATCTCAAGGAGGAAACGTCGGAGTCCATCACCGCCGGCTTCGCCTGGGAACAGCCGTTCACCAACGCGTTCGATCTGACCATCGGCGCCAGCTACTACCAGATCGAAATCGACAACACGGTCATCGAGCCGAGCGCCGGCTACATCGTCAACCACTGCTACTACTCGGAGACGGGAACCAGTCCGTTCTGCGGACGGATCACGCGGGGCGACCTGACGAGCGACGGCCGGGGTCCGTTCATCGAGTATCTCGATCGCGGTTTCATAAACCGCGACAACGAGACCGCGCGGGGGGTCGACTTCAACATCGCCTTCGATACGACGTTCACGGCGTTTGACCGGCCTTTCGAACTGGGCGTGGACATCAATGCGCACCGGGTGATCGAACGTACCACCCTGTTCACCGACGACGAGGGGGTTCCGGACTTCAACGAGTTCCAGCGCGAATGGTACTTCCCGGAGTACCGCGGGCAGGGCACGGTACGTCTGGACTACGACCGGTGGCGTCTCTCCTGGGGTATGCGCTATGTGTCGGCAGGACGGCAGGACCGGCGTTTCGTCGATCCCTTCAGCGACATCTACGACAGCGGCGGCACGGGCTTCACCGGCGACACGTGCCTGGGTCCCCCGGACGATCTGCTGTGTCGCGACCAGGGCGACGCGCCGAGCTACCTGATCCATTCGCTGTCGGGCTGGTACAACGGCGACACGTGGGCTGTGGGCTTCGGCGCCCGGAACCTGTTCGACGAGGCACCGCCGATGGTGGACGCGACCGAAGGACCGACAGCCGTCAAGAACGTGCCGATCGGCGCGGGCTACGACCTGGATGGCAGGACGCTGTTCTTGAGCGCCAGCATTCGGTTGTTCCAGGGCGGATGACCTGAGCGGTCGCCTCGTAGATATCGGATAGTCCTGGCGGGCGCTCGGGTAGGATCCGACGCCCCGCCTTTTTGTTTGCAAACACGGAGCTTAAGTCGTGGAGAGATTGACCAGAGTTTCACTAGCTGCGGTTTTGGCTGCTTTCTGTATGGCAGGCTGGGCTAGCGAGTTGCCCGGCGCCGTCGAAGAGACCGAGTCGGCACCGTCGAACGCGCCCTATCCCTTGGACTACTTCGCCATGCGCGCGGTCGTCAGCAATGTAAGCGTTTCGCCGGACGGCAAACATCTCGCGCTGATGAAGATCCGCACCAAGGACGGCAACCCCATCGTCGAGGTCTACGACGCAGCCGACCTCGACAAGGTGCCGTTCCGGATGGACGCGAACCCCATGGAGATAGAGTTCTTCTCCTGGGTGAGCGACCGCGACATCCTGTTCCGGGCGCGCCAGCAGGTGCGCAAGCGCATAGAAGGCTTCAACCAGGGCGTCTACGAATACAAATGGGGCATGCTCGATGTCGAGCGGAGAAAGGTGCGCTCCTTCTCCGCCGAGAGGGCACAGATCGCCGGCGTACTCCCCAACAAGCCCAACAAGGTCCTGCTCGCCATCGCCGAAGGCGGGGGCGACGGGCCCGGGGCCAAGCTGAGTCAAGCCTTCAGGCCCCTTTCCTACTGGGAATTGGATCTGCGCAGGGGCACCAAGAAGCTCTTGATCCGCGGCAAGATCTCTCTGGGCCAGATCGAATTCGACAGCGACGGCAATCCCTGGCTTGGCCGCGGTTTCGACGAAGGCACGGACGAGTACGTCTGGTACCACCGCAAGCTCGGCGAGAAGGGCTGGCGGGACATCCTGCGCCACAGCGAGGACAGTTTCGAGACCTTCGGCGTGGCCGGCTTCGACGTCGACGACCGCGACAAGCTCTTCGTTGTCGCCAACCGCGGCAACGATACCTCGGGGTTGTGGACATACGATGTCGACACCGGCGAGTTCGAGGCGGTGTACCGGCGGTCCGATGTCGACATCGCGGGCGTGGTGGGCCACTCGAACGGTTGGGCGCACCCCGATCGTATCGTTGGGGTGGCATACAACAAGGGCAGATTCCAGTACGAGTTCTTCGACGAGTTGGAAGGCGCGACCCGCGAGCAACTCCGCGGGATTGTGCCGAACGCCTACAACGTGCGGATTTTGAGCCGCTCGCGTGACGGCAACACCATGGTGGTCGCCAACACCGGGCCCCGCGATCCCAGCACCTACTACCTGTTGAAGGACGGTCGATTCCGCATCGTTGGCAGCCAGCAGCCGCTGCTAGAGAGCGAAGGGCTGGCGGACGTGGAGTTCATTGCCTACGAGGCGCGCGACGGCCAGGAAATTCCCGCGTGGCTCACGGTACCGAACGGCGAACCGCCGTTTCCGCTGGTGGTGATGCCTCACGGCGGACCCTTTGTGACTGAAACGGTCGCCTACGACAAGTGGGCGCAACTGCTCGCCAACAACGGCTATCTCGTACTTCAGCCGCAGTACCGTGGTTCCTTCAACTACGGACTGGACTTCCACTTGGCGGCATTTTCAGACGTTAGCCAAGGCGGACGGGCCATGCAGGACGACAAGGACGACGGCGCGCTGCATCTGATCGAGCAAGGTCTTGCCGAAAGGGACCGCGTGGCCATGTTCGGCTGGTCCTACGGCGGATATGCGGCGCTCGTGGCGGCGTCACGGACGCCCCAGGTCTACCAGTGCGTTGTTGCGGGGGCCGCCGTGTCCGATCCGACGATGCAGGTCAACTACATCCGCTTTAGTATGCGGGGGTTGCCGTCGGAACATTGGATCGACTACTGGGACAAGGCCATCTCGCCGCTGGACGAGGTGGAGAAGGTCAATGTGCCGATGCTGATCGTCCACGGCGATGTCGATCAGCGGGTGCCGATCGACCATGCGAAGAAATACCTGAAGCTGTTGGACGAGCACGGGAAGTCCTACGAATACTTGGAACTGCCCGGTGCGGATCATTTCTACAGCACGCTGTTCTACGACCACCAGGAGACGTTCTTCGGGAAGATGATCGACTATCTCGCGAACGACTGCGGACCTGGGGGTTTGAAGAGCTGACTCCAACGCGCCTGGCTTCAGCCGGGCGCTGCTTGGCGCACGCAACGGGAGATTCGGCGCGGGCCGGGACAAGCCCGGCCCCTACGGTTTGATCGTGGCCCGCACGGTTTCTTGTCGGACTGCAGCGGGGCCTCACTGGTACCCTTGAGCGCTTAGGTCGCAACATGATCCACTCGTGCAGAAGTGTGCGAACTGGTTGTTTTTGTTGACTTTATTGGCGTTTCCATGCTGCAATCGGATCGTTCGAACGTCCAGTTTCGCTAGGCCGGACGTGAACTGATTCGCTACACTCGAGATTCACAGGGTCAGGCATGGCGGAGGCAATCGGGGACGGGGACCGACAGCGCCACGCAACGGGACGTAGGCCGGAACAGACGGGCACGGCTTTGGTTGATCCCCCGCGCAGCACGTCGAACGCTCGGGGCGACGGTGCCGTCCAAGCCTTTCCGGGCTGTCGCCCGATCCACGTTCCCCGCAGTCAGATCGCGGACTACGAGGGTCGCTTCGAATACTGGGACGCCGACACCGAGATCGCCTGGACGGCGCGCGAACCGACCAGCGCCTACCACGAGTTGCCGGGTCAACGCCTGGCGCGTCTGACCGAACGGATCGCGGCGGTGCGGGGTGCGCAGATCGAGTCCTACGGCAGCGGCGATCTGCTCGTCCGGGACGGCGCCGGCGAGAGGCACCGCATCATGCAGGCCGATCAGGTCCTCTACCTGCATCCCGGCAAGGGCCGCACCTTGGGCCATTCGATCGAGGTCGGCCACGACGACCTGCCGGATGTCGTGCTCGAGGTCGATCTGACGACGGATGTTCGTCCCCGCAAGATGGGCCTCTACCGGGAGTGGGGTTTCGGAGAGCTCTGGGTGGAGGTGCCGGACAACCGGGCACCGAGTCGACCGAACCGCAAACCGGGACTCACCATTCGTATCCTCGGCGCTGCCGGCTATGAAGAAGTGCCTGTGAGCCGGGCGTTTCCCACCTGGACGGCACGCGAGATCCACGCCGCGCTCAACGAGAAGGCCCTTTCCGCGTCGACGGTCGCCGCGCTGCGGCGGGTGGGGCGGCTACTCGGCGAGCGCGGCGGCACGGTCACCGACGACGATCCCTTGATGCAGGTGGAACGTGAACAGAGCCGCCGCGCGGGGGTTCAGGAGGGTGTCGAGAGAGGCACCGAGATAGGCGTTGCGAAGGGCATTGAGATAGGTGTTGCGAAAGTCCGCCTCGAACTGGTGGCTGAAGCGCTCGCCGCCCGCGACATCGCGACCTCGGAGAAGCTCGACGCCTTCGCCGACGTTGTCGGCCGGATGCCGGTGCGGGACCTGATGCGCCTAGCGCTGGTCTGCCGCGACGAGGCCGACTTTCTACGCCGCATCGAGCCCTCACCGGGCGACACCTAGGATTCGGAGCCTGCGGAGGAAGGCATGATGGAGGCACTCGCACCTCGACACCTACGGCGATGCGGCACGTCGAAAGTGCGGAACGACCACCAACCCGTGCGGGACGAGGGTGCCGCCCACGGTTTCCCGGGCTGTCGCCCGATCCGCATTCCCCGCAGTCAGATCGCGGACTACGAGGGTCGCTTCGAATACTGGGACGCCGACACCGAGATCGCCTGGACGGCGCGCGAACCGACCAGCGCCTACCACGAGTTGCCGGGTCAACGCCTGGCGCGTCTGACCGAACGGATCGCGGCGGTGCGGGGTGCGCAGATCGAGTCCTACGGCAGCGGCGATCTGCTCGTCCGGGACGGCGCCGGCGAGAGGCACCGCATCATGCAGGCCGATCAGGTCCTCTACCTGCATCCCGGCAAGGGCCGCACCTTGGGCCATTCGATCGAGGTCGGCCACGACGACCTGCCGGATGTCGTGCTCGAGGTCGATCTGACGACGGATGTTCGTCCCCGCAAGATGGGCCTCTACCGGGAGTGGGGTTTCGGAGAGCTCTGGGTGGAGGTGCCGGACAACCGGGCACCGAGTCGACCGAACCGCAAACCGGGACTCACCATTCGTATCCTCGGCGCTGCCGGCTATGAAGAAGTGCCTGTGAGCCGGGCGTTTCCCACCTGGACGGCTCGCGAGATCCACGCCGCGCTCAACGAGAAGGCCCTTTCCGCGTCGACGGTCGGCGCGCTGCGGCGGGTGGGACGACTACTCGGCGAGCGGGGGGGCACGGTTACCGACGACGATCCCTTCATGCGGGTCGAACGTGAGCAGAGCCGCCGCGAAGGCGTGGAGCGAGGACGTCTCGAAATGCTGCGCGAAACCCTGGCCGCCCGCGACATCGCTACCTCGGAGGAGCTTGAGGTCCACGCCGACGTCGTCGCTAGTACGTCTGGACGGAACCTCATGCGTGCGGCGCTGGCGTGCCGGGACGAGGCCGACTTTCTGCGCCGCGTCGCGCACGCTGCGGCGTAAGTGACGGGCCGTGTTGGCCCGTCTAGGCGCACCCTGCGGTGCGCGTTAGCGTCGCCCTACAAGGCGTCGCCGAGGTCCACCTCCCGGCCGCCGTTCTCGGCGGACCGGTAGAGCCCATCCAGCATCCGCTGGACGGCCAAGCCGTCCTCGCCCGGTGCCAGAGTCGGCTTGTCGTAGAGGCAGTGGTCGACGAAGTTGTTCATCTTCCGGGTGAACATGTTGTCGAAGGCGGCGTTGGCCAGCCAGCCGGGGGACTTGTCGACCATGTGGCCGTGCTCGTCGGTGAAGATGCGTGGGGGATTCCAGCTTGCGCCACCTTCGTCGCCCATCAGTTCGAAGTTCCAGTCGTCCTTCTCGATGTGCGCGGCGAAGGCGGCTTCGATGTGGGCCACGGCGCCGTTGGCGAAGCGGATGCGCCCGACGGCAAGATCCTCGACCGTATAGGTCTTGTGGTCCCAGCCCTTCCAGGCGGACTCCACGCGATCCGAGGGCTTGTCCCCGATGTACGTGAACATGTCGGCCGTGGCGCTGACGGGTTGGGGCGATCCCATCGCGTAGTGGGTCATTTCGAGGGCGTGTACGCCGATGTCGATCAGCGGCCCGCCGCCTTGGAGGTCCTTGCGGCCGAACACGCCCCAGTTGGGGATGCCCCGGCGGCGCAGCGCTCTGACCCGTGCGTAGAGGACATTGCCGAACTCGCCGTCGTCGTACGCCCGGCGTAGGAATTGCGTCCGGGGGTTGTAGCGGTATTGGAATGCGATGCACAGCTTGCGCCCGCAATCCCGGGCGGCGGCGACCATTCGTTCGCCGGCCTCGGCGGAATGGGCGAGGGGTTTCTCGCAGAGAACGTGGCAGCCCGCGTTCAGGGCGTCGATCGTCGGGGCTTCGTGCAGCTTGTTCGGGGTGCAGATCGACACCGCATCTATATCCTCGGCATCGAGCATCTCGTTCCAGTCTGAATACATCCGCTCGATCCCGAACCGGTCGCGATGGCGGGCCATGCTGGCTTGCGCGATGTCCGCCATGGCGACCATCTCCACGTCGTCGCGCCGCGCAAGGTCTCGCATGTGTGCACCGGCAATGCCGCCGGCACCAATGAACGCGTAGCGCAGTTTCTTCTGCGGCATCGTCTGTCTCTCTCCAGGGGGCTTAGGTAGCCTACCGTATGCCGGGTGACTTCGGACCGGGCGGCAGCGTCAACGCATCGTCCGGAAACAGGCGCGCAACTCCCGGACGAACACCTCGGGCTGTTCGAAGGCGGCGAAATGCCCGCCCTTGTCCAACTCGTTCCAGTAGACGATGTTCGGGTAGCGCCGTTCCGCCCAGCTTCGCGGCGTGGGGACGATCTCCTTGGGAAAGATGCTGCACCCCGTGGGCAGCTTGACCGTGTTGTCGCCACCCCCACCGAAGGCCCGGTTGAAGCTCTCCCAATACAGCCGGGCCGACGCCGCTCCGGTTCCAGTCAGCCAATAGAACATGACGTTGTCGATGAGTTCCTCGCGACTGACGGCGTTCTCCGGATGGCCGTCGCAGTCGGTCCACTCGAGGAACTTCTCGATCACCCAGGCGGCCTGTCCCATGGGCGAGTCGACCAGGCCGTAGCCAAGCGTTTGCGGGCGAGTGCTCTGCTGCTTGGAGTAGCCCGCACCCCACTCCTGGTAGTACCGCCCACCGTCGAGCGCAGCTTGGTCCCGGGGCGTGGGGTTCTCCCGGGCCTCCGGGGTCGGGCCGGCACTCGGCATGTTGAGATGGATGCCCGCGCACCGTCCGCGGTTCTGCATGGCGATGGCCGTCGTGATCGCGGCACCCCAATCCCCGCCCTGGGCGAAGTAGCGCTCGTAGCCTAGCCGTCCCATCAGTTCGTCCCAGGCTTCGGCGATCTTGCCGACGCCCCAACCCGTGTTCGTCGGCTTGCCGGAAAAGCCGTAGCCCGGAAGCGACGGGCAGACGACGTGGAAGGCGTCCTCGGCATCGCCCCCGTGGGCGGCCGGGTCGGCGAGCGGACCGATCACCTTGTGGAATTCGACGACCGATCCGGGCCAGCCATGGGTGATCAGCAGGGGCTCTGCGTCCGCATGGGGACTCGGTCGATGGATGAAGTGAACCGAGAGATCGTCGATCTCGGTGACGTATTGGGGAAAGCCGTTGTAGTACGCCTCCCGCGCTCGCCAGTCGTAGCCGTTCAGCCAGTATTCGGCGAGTTCCTTGGCGTAGGCAAGCGGAACGCCTTGGTTCCAGTCGAGGGATTGACGGTCGCCCGAGGTCTCGGCGTCGGGCCAGCGAGTGCGCGCGAGCCGTTCCCGGAGGTCGGCGAGATCCGCATCGGGGATGTCGATCTTGAATTCAGCTACTTGGGGCATGGTTGCTCCGTTGTGGACCCATACGGCTTTGGCGGGCCATATTGACAGTGATCAGGCAGCACGCCACGCTGTTATTGACGTGGCAGTGCACTCGAGCCGATGGGACGCATCATCGCACAGACCATCGACCTCAAGTGAGACCGACAGCGCTCGCCGAGCGTCTTCGCGCCCGCGACGAGTGGCGGCTCATCCGCGTTCTCAAACGGGCCGATCCGTTGTTGTCGGCTCTCTGGTGGCTGCTCTTGGTTGCGCGGGGCATTCTGCCGGCCCTGTTCGCCATCGCCATGGGTCTTCTCATCGGTGCGGTGCAGGCGGAGAGCGGTTTGGCGGGCCCGCTGGCGCTGGTCAGCGCGGTCTTCGTTCTCGTCCAGGTCCTTTCCCCGCTCCATCTGGCGGTCAGTGCCAACCTGGGAAGCCGAACGGCGGCTTGGCTGTATGACGAATTGACGAAGTCGTGCGTGGAACCGCCGGGGATGGCACACCTGGAGGATCCGGAACTGATCAACGACCTCACCATGGCCCGGGACTTCGATCTCGGCATCAGCGGCCCGCCGCTGTCGATTTCCATGGACTTCATCGCTTCGGGGTTGGTGGAACTGCTTGCGGGTCTCGCCTCGGCGGTGGTTCTGGCGGCGTATGCGTGGTGGGCGCCGCTGGTGCTGGGGGGTGCCTGGCTCGCGACCCACTGGCTGTTGCGCGAGAGCGGGGTGTGGAAGGACCGCAACACGGAAGTGGTTCGCGACGCCCAACGCCATGCCGACTACGCCTATCGCCTGGCCGTCGATGCGCCCTCGTCCAAGGAACTTCGGCTGTTCGGACTGGCGGGATGGACCGTCGATCGTTTCCGCCGCCACCGCCGCAAGTTGCACGACCTGCGCTGGGAGGCAACCAAGCTGCGCGAACGCCCGTTGGCGACGAGCCTGGTGCTGGTCACGCTGGCGAACGCGGTCGTGTTCGCGGCCATGGCGATGGATGTCAACGCGGGCGACCTGGCGCTGGATCGCATGGTCATGTTCGCCAGCGCGGCCATCGGGACCAGCATGATCGCCTTCGGCGGCCTGTCCTGGGCGCTCGACGGCGCGGCGGCACCGGCAGCAGCGGTGCTTAGGCTGCGCAGTTCGATGGCACCCAAGGGAGCGCTCTCCGAGGGAGCGAAACCTGCGTACAAGATGCCTGCCCGGGAAATCCGCTTCCGCGATGTCGTATTCGCCTACCCGACGACCCCCGGCGAGACCGTTCTCAGCGGTTTCGACCTCACCGTGCCGGCGGGTTCGTCGCTCGCCATCGTAGGCCAGAACGGGGCCGGCAAGACGACCCTGGCCAAGCTGCTATGCCGTCTCTACGAGCCGCTGGGAGGCGGCATCGAGGTGGACGGCGTGGACATCCGCGAGCTCGACATCGCGTCTTGGCGGGAGCGCCTCACGGCGGTGTTCCAGGACTTCGTTCGGTTCGAACTCCCCTTGAGGGACAATGTGGCCCCCGGGGGTGCGCCCGACACCCTCGTCGAGAGAGCTCTCGACCATGCCGGCGCCGCCGGCCTTGCAGGACTAGGCACGATACTCGCGCGGGGATACGACGGTGGCACGGATCTCTCGGGCGGCCAGTGGCAGCGTGTTGCCTTGGCGCGTGCCCTCGCTGCGGTCAGTCAGGGCGCAGGAGTCGTGCTCCTCGACGAACCGACCGCGCAACTCGATGTGCGTGGCGAGGCGGTGATATTCGACCGGATTCTGGAGGAAACCCGTGATGTCACCACGATCCTGATCTCGCACCGCTTTTCGACGGTACGCCACGCCGACCGGATCTGCGTGCTCGAAGGCGGCCGGGTGGTGGAACTCGGCAGCCATGACGAACTGATGGCATTGGGCGGTCGCTACCGGACGATGTTCGATCTCCAGGCCCAGCGTTTCGCACAGGGACTTGGCGAACTCGACGAGGAGGCACTCGATGTCCTCGAGTAGGCGGAGCGCCTCTGACCGCCCGCGCCCGCTGGACGAGCTGCCCGCCGCGTTGCCGTCCATGTGGCGTGCCGTGAAGCGGGGCTTCGCGGCGGAACCGGCGCTGCTGGCGATTGCCTTCGTGCTGTCGCTGCTTGCGGCGCTGCCCGACGCGCTGATGGCCCTGTGGCTGAAATTCCTGGCCGACGGTCTGTTGGGGGGAATGACGACGCTTGTGGGCATCGCCGCGGCGGGCTTGGCCGTGTCCGCGACGTTGACCTGGGTGCTGCGGGTGGTCAGCGAACGGACCCAGCGCCGGTTCCGGGACCGGGTGACCATCGCGCTGGAATCCCATGTTGCCGAACTCCAAGCCAGCGTCGTAACCGTCGAGCACCACGAGCGGCCCGACTACCTCGACCGGTTGTCCATCCTCCGCGACCAGGTGTTCGTGCTGGACCACATGTACATGTCCCTGTTCACGACCTGCGGATGGATCCTTCGACTCGTCGTGACCATTGCCCTCCTCGTGTCGATACACCCGCTCCTTGCGACATTGGCGCTGTTCGCCTTGCCGACCGTCGCCACCTCCTCCTGGCGTCCCGCCGTGGAACGGGCCGCGGAGGAAGCCGGTGCCCAGGCCCAGCGGCTGGCGAAGCACCTATTCGACATCGCGACGACAGCGCCGCCGGGCAAGGAGGTCCGGGTTTCCCGCATCGGCGGTCGGCTCGTTCGCGACCGCCGTGCCGCTTGGGAGCGTTGGTACGCCCGGGTGGCCCCGGCGCGGTGGGGAAGTGCCGCATGGCATACCGCGGGCTGGGCGGTGTTCGCCGCGGGCTACGTCGGCGCCGTGGTCTTCGTGGCGGCTTTCGTCGACGCATCGCCCGGCGAGGTTCTGCTGGTTCTGGCCGCCGGGTCGCGACTGTCGGCCTACATCAGCGCCACCGTGGGCGAGATCGGTTTTCTTCGCGGCATCTGGATGGACGGTTCGAAGCGCCTGGCTTGGCTCGAGGACTACGCCGCCGCCAAGGCCGAGCACGCCGACCGTCCCGTTCCCGATGCCATCGGGCAAGGCATTTCCCTCGAAAACGTCTCCTTCGCCTACCCGGGCACGGACAAGCTCGTGCTCAAGGACATCGATCTCGAACTGCCGGCAGGAGCGGTTGTCGCCCTGGTCGGGGAGAACGGGGCAGGCAAGACAACGTTGGTGAAGCTTCTTGCCAAGATGTACGAACCCTCCACCGGCCGCATCTTGGTTGACGGGGCGGAACTCGCTCGCATGCCGGCGATGGATTGGCGGGAGCGCCTCGCCGGAACGTTCCAGGATTTCTTCCGATTCGAATTTCAGGCCCAGCGAACGGTTGGACTCGGCGATGCGCCGCGCGTCGAGGAACGTCCGGCCGTCCGCGCGGCCGTGGTCCGCGCCGGCGCGGAGGATGTCGTGCAATCCCTTGCCAACGGCCTCGATACCCAGCTTGGGCCAACTTGGCCGGACGGCGTCGAGGTGAGTTTCGGTCAATGGCAGAAGCTATCGCTGGCGCGTGGTTTCATGCGCGACGAGCCGTTGCTGCTCGTGCTCGACGAGCCCACCGCAGCCCTCGATGCCGAGACCGAGCACGCGCTATTCGAGCGCTACGCCGATGCGGCGAAGGAACGGACGCGGGATGGAGCAGCGAACAACGGGCGGATTACCGTGCTCGTCTCGCACCGTTTCAGCACCGTGCGTATGGCGGACCTCATCGTGGTCATGGACGGCGCGCGGGTCGTGGAGGTCGGCAGCCACGAGCAACTCATGGCGGCCGCAGGCCAGTACGCGGAACTCTACGGTATCCAGGCCGCCGCGTATCGATAGTGCACAGGGATCCGGCCCGGGACAGATCGGTTCGCTTCCATGGAACAACGAATTGGCAACCTGTTGAATTACGCGACAATTAAGTCCGTAGGGGCGACCCTCGTGGTCGCCCGAATCGGGACGCGCGGTTTTGCGGGACGGGACAAGCCCGGGACAAGCCCGTCCCCTACGGGCGGTCGTCAGTTGCCCTTGCTCGCGGCCTTGCCGGACTTGGCGTGTTCGTCGACGGCCCGCTTCAAGGCCTCGACCTGCGCTTCGTCGATGGCGTCGAAGCCGCCGAGGTAGCAGCGCACGGCAGGCTCGAATGGACTGGCGGCCCGGTGTCGCGCATCGATGGCGTCGAGTCGGCAGATCGAGCCGGTCCGGGCCCGGGTGGTGACGACCATGTCTGGGCGCAGGCCGACGCACGGCTGCGAGAACCGGTTGACCCATACTCTTTTCTTGATGCGGCCGCGGAACACGATAAGGCTCTCGTCGATGATCTCGATGCTGTCGATCTCGCGCCGCCGCAGGCAGGATCGTTCTTCGGTGTAGTCGTCGTCGGCGAGCGGATTGTCGAGAATCTCCTCGACCGCCGATTCACTCGCCGGTGGTGTGGCGGCATCGGTGGATTCCGACTCCGTCGCCGGGCACGGTACGGCGCCGAGGGACGTCAACAGAACAACGACGGCAGTGCGCATCCCAGGTTGGCCGATCAAGCCGGAGCGTCCGGGGCCACCTGCGCCTTGGCCCAGCGATAGTCCGCCTTGCCGTTGGGACTACGCAGAATCTCGTCGAGAAATATGAACGCTTTCGGCAGCTTGTACCGGGCGATGTGCTTGGCGCATTCGTTCAACAAGCTCTCCTCCGCCACCGTTCGGCCATCCTTCGTCTGAACAATGGCGACCACCTCGTTGCCCCACCGCTCGGACGGCCGTCCCGCCACCACGGCATCGTAGACATCCGGGTGGTGCTTTATAGCGTGTTCGACCTCCTCGGCGAAGATTTTCTCCCCGCCTGAATTGATGGTGGCCGATTCCCTACCGTGCAGCTCCAGCGTGTTGTCGTCGAGCAGGCGCACCTTGTCCCCGGGTACCGAGTACCGTACGCCATCGACAACGGGGAACGTCCGGCGCGTCTTCTCTTCGTCCCCCAAGTAGCCCAAGGGGATGTTGCCGGCCCGTGCCCACCAGCCGAGCCCGTCGTGCCCGGGTTCCAGGATACGCGTCATGTCGTCGTTCAGCACCGCGTTGTGGGGCGACAAGGCGAAGGTGCCGGTGGTGGCCCCGACCTTCGCGTTGCTGGTGTGGGAGGCCTGGCCGCCGGTCTCCGAGGAACCGGCGGTGTCGATTATGTTGATGTGGGGCAGGATGTCGATCAGTTCCGATTTGAGCTTCGCGGTCATGATCGCCCCGCCGGTGATGACGTTGCGCAATGTCGGACACGTCGCACCCGATTCGCGAAGCGCCTCCACTAGGGGACGACCGAAGGCATCGCCGACCAGCATCAGGATGTTGACACCCTCGCGTTCGATGGACTCGACGACGCCGGCGGCGTCGAAGCGCCTGACCTCGTTCTGGATCACGACTGTGCCGCCGGTGTGGAACGCCTGGAACGAACTCCAGTGGCCGGCCCCGTGCATGAACGGCGGTGCGGGCAACGTCTTGCGGTGGCTGGCCTGCGCCCGGGCCACGAAACCGTCCAGACTGTCGATCACCTGGCCGTTGGTGCGTCGCGCCCCCAGGCTCGCGACCAGGATGTCGCGCTGGGTCCACAGCACGCCTTTCGGCATCCCCGTGGTGCCGCCGGTGTAGAGGATGTAGAGATCGTCTGGATTCCAGTCGAGGTCGGGCCTGTGGGGACTCGAACGCGCCAGGGCCGCTTCGAATTCGACCGCGCCGTCCAGCAGAGGCCGGGGGTCGTCGTTGACCTGTATCAGCAGCTTGAGGGTCGGAACCCGCTCGCGGATGGCCGCGACGTGTTCGGCAAGCGAACTGTGGAAGACGAGCACCTTGGTAGCCGCGTCGTTCAGCAGGTAGACGAGTTCCTCGTCAACGTAACGGTAGTTGACGTTGAACGGCGCGAGGCGAGCCTTGAACGCGCCGACCATGGCTTCGAGGTATTCGTTGCCGTTGTAGAGGTAGATCCCGAGGTGGTCCTGCCCCGACTCCCAGTCCGCCAAGGCGTCCCGTTCGGTGTGCGCGCCGAGTCCATGGCCGATGAGGAAGTTGGCGAAACGCCGGCTGCGGTCGGTCAGTTGCCGATAGGTGATGCGCCGGTCCCGGAAAACGATGGCTTCGCGATCCGCCACCGCTTCCGCGACGGCTTCGTTGACGGTGGCGAGATTGAAGGTCAAGGGGTTACTCGTCGCGTTGTCCGGCGTCAAGTTTACGAAACTGGACGCGCATTGGCTGACTGGCCCACCTACTAGGTGAGGTCCTGGCCGAAGACCAGCACGTGGCCGTCGGGGTCGACGAGTTCGAACTCCTTGATGTCGTAGAACCGGTCCACGCACTCCGTCGCCTCCCAGCCCGCCTCGACGATGGACTGGCGGAGCCCCTCGGCGTCGGCCACGTAGAAGTAGTAGTTCGATTGGGGAAAGCACCCGTCGACCTTCGTGCCTTTCGGGATGTACGAGGGACTCGCCAGCATGACGGCCGTCCTGCCGTTCCGAAGCGACGCGAAACCCGTGGCGCCGACATCGTCCATGCGACCGGTGACCTCGAAACCGAGTATGTCCGTGTAGAAGCGGATGGACGCCTGCACGTCCTCGCACATCAGCATGGGAACGAGATTAAGAAACGGGGGGTTGTTCATCGTTGTCGTCTCGTGGTTTGACGGTCGCCAGGAAATCGTCCACCGCTTCCCAGACCGGCGGGTGGTTGAAGAACCGGGTGTGGCGCAGCTCGAACTCACGCAGTTCAACGCCCTGCAACGCTTGTGCGTCGATAGCCGCCACCATTGCCTTGTTCTCCTTGTAACCGATGACCTCGTCGCGCGGCGAAGCCAGCACAAGGGTGCGGGGCAAGTCGGCCACGGCGGTTTCGGCGTCGAATCGGTGGCGGAGCAGCATCCGGGCGGGCACAAAGGGCAGGACGCGCTGGGCAACATGCTGGATGCTTCGGTAGGGGCTGATCAGGATCAACGCGTCGGGTCGCACTGCAGCGGCGGCCAGCACGGCGATACCCGATCCGAGGCTTTGTCCGAACAGGACGAGCGGCCGGTCGGGAAACCGAGCCCGCGCCCACTCGCTGATCGCGACCGCGTCGGCGCAGAGGACGGCTTCACCGGGTTTGCCGGTACTGTTGCCGTAGCCGCGGTAGTTCACCAGCACGGTGGTCGCGGCTCGACGCGACCAGTTGCGGGTGTTGCGGGACACTTCCTCGGCGTTGCCGCCGAAATAGACGATCAGCGGCCCATCCGACGCCGCGTTGACGACCCATCCGCGCAGCACGGCGTCGGGACGCGCTATCTCGATGGGCGCCGCCGGTGGATTCGGGGGCGGATGACCAATGGACCGGGGATAGAAGATCAGCCTCTCCTGGAACGCCCACAGCAGGGCGCATGCACCCAGATAGGCGCCGACGACGGTAAGGAGTATCTGCATGACGGTTCGGACGGGCTTCAAGCCGCAACACCGGTGCCGGCCCCGAACAGATCCCGGAAATTGTCCGCGAAGAAACGTATCCGGTCTGCCTCGGCAACCCCGGTGAGCGCACGGCTGAACCGCCCGATTGGGTCCCGCCCGCCCTCCGCGTGGGGATAGTCGGACGAGAACAGGTACAGTTCGGGCATCGACTCGCGGATCAGCGCCCCAACGTCTTCGAACGGGTAGGGCGTGAAACGCAGTTGCTCCCGGAACTGCTCGGAGGGCTTGCGCCGGAACTCGCCGAGGTGGGGCTCGGAGCGTGCCCAGATGTCCACCGCGTGGTCCAGGCGGCGGATCGTATCCGGCACCCAGCCGGCGCCGAGTTCGATGATGCCGCCTTTCAGCTTGGGGAGCTTCTCCAGCACGCCGTCCAGCACCAGCGCCGAGATGAAACGCTGGGCAGAGTGGAAGATGACGGTGAGGTCCTTCGAACCGATCACTTCGACGCCGCCGCGGGCGCTCCTGCGGTCCGGGTGGCCGTCGTTCATCCACTCGTCCGGAACGCTGAGCGACGAACTCCCCACGTGCAGGATGAACGGCGTGCCGGTCTCGGCGAGACGTCGCCAGATTGGATCGTGAAGTGGATGGCCGGGCGAACGTCCGCCGGGCGCGCGGGAAGGAATCCACACCGCGCCCAGGTGGAGTTCGAGGGCCTCGTCGATCAGCGTGTGGGCGTTCTCCGGTTCGTCCAACGGCGCGATGGCGATGCCGATCAGGCGGGAATCGCCGTCGCAGAACTCGGCCATGGCACGGTTGTGGGCAGCTGCCGTGGCCCGGCTTACGGCCGGGTCCAGATTCGCGAATATCCTGGTGGCGCAGAACGACGAGAACACCACTTGGCGTTCGAAACCAAGGAGATCCAGAGCCAGGCCGCGTTCCCGGCCGTTGAAGGCACCGAGGGCGTCGTGCCATTTGGGCCCGCGGGTTATTCGGTCGCCAAGAGCCACAAGCTCGGCGACGGTTTCCGGCGCATGTTCACGGGCATCGCGGTAGGACCGCATCCGCTCGCCAACGTCCGCCAAGCGGATCTCGTCCAGCGTGGGAATGCACTCGCGCATCGATCGCTCGACGTGCCGCGACAGGAAGTCCGGCAGCTCCATCAGGTGGCTGTCGGCGTCGAGTATCGTCCGCACCGACGGCGCGGCGGTCGATGCGTAGCTCATGTCGGTAGCCTTCAGGGAAGCACGACGACGGCGTGTCCGGGGCAGGTCACCCCGCCGTCCTGGTTCACGACGTTGATGTCGAGGCGAACGCGGTTCTCGCCGTCCACAACCGTCTTCTCGGTGACTTCGCCGACCACCGTCAGCACGTCGTTCTTCTGGTTGATGGCCCGGTACTGGCAGCCGACCTCGCGCACGATGCCGTCGTCGCCGATCCAGTCGCGCAGCGCGTTCACGATGTAGGCGTAGCGCAGGTTGCCCATGCCGAACGCGCCTTGCTCGTTGCCGGCGCGTCGGCCAGCCTCGTCGTCCATGTGGAACGGCACGAACTCCTCGTTGACCGCCGCGTAGCGGTTCCATTCCGCGAAACCCGTTCGCCGTGACCATTCGGGGAGCTTGTCGCCGAGCGCAACCTTGTCGAAGTCGATGGCCATGGTCTCCTCGCTAGTAGCGGATCGAGATCGACATCCGCGTCCGGACGAGTTCGTCGTCCTGGTTGCGCCACTCGATCTCGGTGCGCACGTACAGAGTATGCCCTAGGCGCCCCTCGCGCTCCCACCAATCGAGGAGTCGACTGCGCGCGCTGACGACATCCCCCGGGCGCATTGGGACTCCATAGGTGTCCGTCTGGCCGCCGTTCATGCCGGTGAGCGGCTTTCCGTCCGGTCGGCGGCCCGAAACGCCGGGCGAGCCGCCCCGCGGTCGTTCCACGGGCCATGCGAAGGGGTTGAAGTCCGGGGGTGCAACGATGCCGCCCCACTGGGTCGTCGCCGCGTAGTCCGCGTCCCAGTAGATCCGGGGCGGCTGCTGCGGATAGTAGGTCGCCATCGCCCAGCGCCGGATGTCGGTCTCCGTGATGGGTGGCGCCGTGCGGGTGCCGCCCCATTTGCCCTGGGCTGACCGCATCTCCTCGGTTACGTAGGTGAGTGTGTCGTTGCTCATGCGGCGACTATCCTCCAATTCGGTGGCCCGTGTCGATTCTCATCAACTGCCACCGTGGCCCTTGTCGATCCGGCGCAGCTCCGGGAACCACCACCCCAGGGCCGCCATCGACGCGGCCAGCAGAACGGCGCTGCCCAAAAGGGCCGAAGCGATGCCCGCGAATTCGGCCGCCGCGGCAATGGGGATCATGCCGATCGGCATGATGCCAAAGCTCATCATCATGATGGACATGACCCGGCCGCGGACCTCCGGCGCGATGGCCAGCGTGACCACGCTCATGTTCAGCGAACCGACGAGCGAACCGAAGATGCCGATGAAGATCCCGAAGGCCGCCGCGATGGCGAGGGTGGGCGATAGCGCAAACCCGGCGAGGCCCAACGCCCAGACGTAGCAGCACGCGAACATGACCTTGCCCTTGCTGCCGATGTCGCCGAGCCGGGCGAGCAGGAGTGACCCGGCCAGCGAACCGACGCCCATCGCGGTCATCAGGTAGCCGAGCGTTTGCGGATTCCCGTCGAGGATCTCCTTGTTGAACACCGGCGCGAGGGAAGACGGCGCAAATCCGAACATCATCGGGACGATGCCCATGACGAGGAGCCCGAGCACCATCCGTTCCCGTCTCATGTAGCGGAACCCCTCGGCAATGTCGTCGAGCATCCTGGCGTCCGGCCGGGGCGTCGGATCGCCCTGGTAGCGAAGCATCGCCGTCGCGACGACCGAGACCAGGTACATGGCCGCAATGATGTAGAGCACGATGCCGACGGCGGCCGTGGACGAGCGCGTCGGGTCGGTATCGCCGCCGGCGAACCAGGCGATCAGCCAGCCGGCAAGGGCGGGCCCGGCCACCCGCGCCGCGGAGTACGTGGCACTTTGCAGGGCCATGGCGTTGACCATGATCCGCTCCGGCACGATCTCGGGAACCACCGCCGCTCGGGCCGGCATGGACAGCGACATGATCGCGCCGTTGAAGAGTCCGAAGTAGATGAAGTGCCAGAAGATGACGTCGCCGCGGAAGACGATCGTGGCGAATGCCACCGTCGCGGCGGCGTTTACGACCTGGCCGACGATCATGATCGGCTTCTTGCGCACCCGGTCCGCGATCACGCCACCCAAGAGCGAGAACACGAAGGACGGCAGCATGAACGACAGCATCACCCAGGTGAGGGCCAAGGGTGAACTGGTGATGTCGTAGATCAGCCAACCCCGGGCCACCATTTGCATCTGCATCGCGAAGGAGGCCACGAGGTTGGCGATCCACAGGAGGCGGAAGTCGGGGAGGCGCAGCGACTGGAACATGCCGGCGCGGCCCCCCAAACCGGTCGCGCGGAATGGAGATGCGGTTGGTGAATCGGTCGTTGATTCGGGTCGGTAGGGGTCCATCGACGGCGTTGCCGGTGCCAGCGAACCATCTTACGTGATTGCGTCCACCGGCCTATCCCAGGTGTGCCACACTCCGGGCATGGTCAGTATGCGCTTTGCGATCCGAGTCGCCCTCGCTTGTGCCATCGTCGTGCCCGGCGCCAGCGCCAGCGAAGGCGGCCTATCGGCGTCGGCGGAGGTATTGCGCGAGTACCGGCAGCCAGTGGCGAAGTGGCCGCCGTTTGTGGTGGACGAGGGGGTTCTGGCGCAGGAGCTCGGCGAACTGCCGCCGCTTGCGCCCGAGCCTTGGCACACCGCCGCGTCGGAAGCGTTGGGCAAGCTGCTGTTCTTCGATCCGCGGCTGTCCGAGTCGGGTCAGATCGCGTGCGCGAGTTGCCATGATCCGGAACTTGGGTGGGCGGACGGCCGCCGGTTCCCATACGGGCACGACCGGACACCCGGGCGTCGCAACTCGATGACTCTGCTGAATGTAGGCTATTTCGACCGCTGGTCCTGGAACGGTCAATCGGAGAGCCTGGCGCAACAGGTCTTGCGCGCCATCGAGAGCCCCATCGAAATGAACGCGGATCTCGGCGCGATCGTCCCGCAGCTGAACGGGATCGACGACTACCCCCGGGCATTCGTAGCCGCGTTCGGCGGGGAGGGTGCCACGGCGGAGGGCATCGGCAAGGCGCTGGCCGCATTCGTGCGAACGATTCGGTCGCGGCGCAGCCGGTTCGACCTTTTCGTAGGCGGCGACTACGCCCGGCTCAGCGACCGCGAAATCGAGGGTCTGCATCTCTTCCGCACCCGCGGGCGGTGTATGAACTGCCACCACGGCGCGCTGTTCTCCGACGGGAGGTTCCACCACACGGGACTCAGCTACTACGGGCGCCGGTTCGAGGACCTTGGCCGTTACGAGGTTACCGGGAAGCCGGGGGATCGGGGCAAGTTTCGGACGCCCTCGCTACGGGATCTCCAGTTCACGGGTCCTTGGATGCACAACGGCCTGTTCGTCGACTTTCGGGGCATCTTGAACATGTACAACCACGGCATGACACTGCGCCGCGAGCCACGGACCGGGGAACCGACGCTGTCGCCGTTGATCCAGCCGTTGGATCTCGTTCCCGCAGAGCTCGACGCCCTCGAAGCATTCCTCGTAACGCTGAACCGGCGACCCCACAACCTGCGGCCGCCCGAGTTGCCAGGGCTTGCCCTATACGGACAATCCGCGCCTTAAAGTAAATGCAAACCATTAACGTTTGACTTCGATTGTCCGTGAGAGGACACTGCACCAAACGAAACTACCTTCGCGCAGTCCTTAGTCGGTCGTTTCAGGGGGAATTCACCGGGCGAACCTGCCCGGGTTTCCGAAGGAACAAGGAGGTTTCGAGCGTGGGTTCGTGGGGGACGTTTCCGTCAACCATTGGAATGGGAGGGCTCCATGGATCCACGGCACGCACACCCGACAGCGCTGCGTAACGCGGCACTATCACTATTCGGGTTGCTGATCGCAACCTCCGTAGGCGCTGCCGACGCGGACACGACCGATGTCGGTGACGAGCAGGAGGACTCGGCGACCGAGGAGGAAGTGATCGAGGTACCCGTCCTTGTCGAAGCGGCGGAGATCGAAGTCCAGCCTGGACATGTCCAATATGATGCGGAGTTCATCGCGGCGCTGCCCGGCGGCGACTCCAACTTGGCCGACCTGCTGCGGGTCAACCCGGCCGTGGACTTCGCAAGGGAAAGCGATCTTTCGATGAACTCCGCCGTGCAACGTCCTGCGGAAATCTCCATACACGGTCAGCCGTTCTACCAGAACGCGTTCCTGATCGACGGAATCGACACGGCCAACGACCTCAACCCCGCCAACGCTGGCGACATCTGGTCGACCCCCAGCCTAGTTCAGCCCCATGGCGGCAGTTCGCCGCAGAGCTACTACATCGACACGAACCTGATCGAGAGCATCAAGGTCTACGACAGCAACGTACCGGCGGAGTACGGTGGGTTTCTAGGCGGCGTGGTCGCCGCCGAACTCAAACGCTATGACGGCGTGGACTCGGCATCAATCGGCTACCGCCTGCAACGCGACGAATGGGAGGAGTTCCACGTCACCGAAGATGACCTGACTGCGGCGGACTACTACCGTGCGGCGTATACCCCGGACTATCGCCGGAGTTATCTTAGGCTTGGCGCGCAACGAGGATTCGGCGACCTCGGTTTGGGTCTCTCGGTGTCCCGCCGCCATTCCACCTTTGCCCAGAGCTTCGTCAAACGCTATCACTTCGCCCGCCTCGAGGACCAGCACCTGGAATACGAGGACGTGATCGACAACATCCTCGGTCGCGTCGACACGAACCTCGGGGAGACGGCCGTCGGCATCTCGTTTCGCCACTCGAAACGCCGCCACGACGGTCTGACGTCGACGACCTACGACGGTCGCTTCAAGAAGGATCACGATGGTTCCGGACTGACGCTCGACATCGAGCGCGAGATCGGTGCGGACAAGCTCGAGATGAGCATTGGCTTCGACCGGGTTCGGGACATTCTCGACAGCGATACGAATACCTTCAGCTTCCGCGAATACGCGGAAGGCAGCGCAACGGAATCGCAGTACGAGGGAGCATTCGGAGACAGTCGGCAGTCTCAGACGCGCATCTCCGTTGTACCCAAGCTCACGATGGCAACGCGCAAGGGCGGCCGGTTTCAACACAATATTGTCTTGGGTGCGCAGTTGGGCTACACCGACAGCTACTACGAGCGGCCAGCGGACGTTGTCTTCGAACAGTATTGGTGCATCCGCGACCAAGGTCGGGAAGGCTGCCGGGACCAGAACGGCGATGGTGTGAGTGGCCCGGAGGACGAATACCGCGCCCGCATTTCCAACTGGTTTGCCGGCAAGGTGGATGTGACCTACGGCTCGGCCGGGCTTCACGCCGAGGACGTCATCCAAGTTGGCCGTTGGCAATTGAGCCTCGGCATGCGCATAGACTGGGACGACTATCTAGGCAACGTCGACGTGTCGCCGCGAATCTCGGCGCAACGGGACCTGTTCGGGGACGACCGCACGACGCTCATAGCCGGCGTGAACCGTTACTACGGGCGCAGCTTCTTTCGTTACGCTCTCAACGACGCCATCTCCGGCTGGCGTGACAGCACGCAGTTCAATTCCGACGGCAGCGTACGTCGCGTAACGAACTTCGACGATCGGTCGGGCCGGTCCGACCTGTCGACACCCTATTCCGACGAGTGGATGCTCGGGTGGACCCAGGCCCTCGGCAAGGTGACCGCGCGACTGCAGTTCGTCAATCGAGAGGGTCGCGACGGCGTGTCCCGGGCGCGGTTTTGCCTCGATCCGGCGGACAGCCGTTGTCGAGAATACGACTACATTTACACCAACGACGGTCGCAGCTCGACCCAGAGCGTGGGGTTGGGTCTCACCAGCGCGGTACCGATAGCTGTTGGCCCGACCGAGACCACGGTAACCTTGGGCCTAGGCTACAAGGACTCCACCAACAATCGTCAGGACGACGATGGCTACGACGAGCAGATCAACGCAGACCTGATCTACTACGGCGGTCAACTGACGACAGTCGAGGATTTGCCCGCCTGGGACTACAACGTTCCCTTCAGCACCGGCCTTGTCGTGCGCACCATCGTGCCACGCTGGAACGTTGTATGGACGAACTTCCTCAGGCTTAGTCGTGGCGGCACTATTGCCCGGGATTCTGGCCTCGACTGTGACGACGACGAGGTCAACTATTGCGAGGGCAGCTACGATATCTACGAGGACCACGACTTCGACGGTCTGATGACGGTCGATGCGAGAATCGAGTGGGGTCCGGAGTTTATGGCGGGGGCTGGCGGATACGTGCGTTTGGAGGTCAAGAACCTGTTCGACGACACCATCGACACGAACTCGAGCCGGTTGTCGGACCGCCGCCGGATTACGTCGGGGCGGCTGTTTTGGATGGAAGTCGGTCTGGATCTCCCATTGCCTTGACGAATTCCGGAGTTCAAGGCAATACGCGGGTTGGCGCGTGAAGCCGAGGTTGTGACGGGTGGGTAGCACCGACTTTCTGCTTGCCGGCGGCCCGGTGCTATGGGTGCTGCTCGCCGTCTCGGTGGTGGCGTTGGCAATCGTCATGCTCAAGGTCTGGCAGTTCGGTCGAGAAAGGCCGGAGACTTGCCCGGATGTTGACACCGCGTTGCACCGGTGGCGTGACGCCGACTGGGACGAGGCGCGTGAGTCCCTAGACTCGGAACATCCGGTCTCCGTCGTCGTGGCGCTGTCCATGGACGAACTCATGAACGGGATCGACGACGACATGGTCCGCCAGGAGGCGGACCGACTCGCGACAGTGCATCTGAACCGCTTGCGTGCGCACCTGCCGGCACTCGACGGCATCGGGGTTCTGAGTCCTCTGCTTGGACTCCTCGGTACCGTGGTCGGCATGATCGTCGCGTTCCAGCAGATGGAGATCGCGGGCGCCCAGGTGGACCCGTCGACGCTGTCGAGCGGCATTTGGCAGGCTCTGCTCACGACTGCCGTTGGCCTGGGTATCGCGATTCCGACCATTGCGGTCCACAACTGGATGGAACGCAAGGTCGAGCGTGTGGCGATGCGGATGAACGACGCCGTAACCCAGGTCTTCCTCGAGTTCGATCGGCACCGGAAAGACGACTGACGTGCGGTTTCTGGCGATGTTTCGCCGTCGGCGGAGGGGCGTGCGCCTGGCGCCCCTCATCGACGTGGTGTTCATCCTGCTGCTGTTCTTCATGCTGACCACTGGGTTCGTCCCTTGGCGGCAGATCGACGTGACCTTTCCGACGTCGGGAGAACCCGTGGAGACCAAGGAGCTACTCGTTGTGCAGGTTGTCGACGAGGGCCGGGCCATCCTCATCGAGGGGAATCGTTACCTCATCGACGACGCGTCGGCGTTGGCGGCTCTCGTCGCCGAAACACCGGAGGCCGTCTTCGCGGTGCGTGGATTCGCCGGAATGCGTACGCAGACCCTAGTGGACGTCGTGGACCGGCTGCGGCAGGCGGGCGCCGTCCAGGTCTCGCTTGCGAAGACCGAATCGTGATCATCGGCGCGCACTCGAACCCGGATCGTCCCCGCGGCGACCACGGCTTGGTCCCGCTGATAAACGTGGTGTTCCTCCTGCTCGCGTTCTTCATGATCGCGGGACAGATCCAGCGTGCGGACCCGGTACGGGTCGCGCCGCCTGTTTCGATCAGCGAGACCGTTCCCTCGGAGCTGCGGTTGGAGTTGGTCGTGGTCGCGGACGGGACCGTCTACCTCGAAGGCGAAGCCGTTCCGCTTGAGGAACTGGCGTCGGCTTCTTCGTCCAGCGACCCGGACGGGCACGTCATTCTCGTAAAGGCCGATGCCGACCTCGAAGTCACGCGACTCGAGGCCGTCCTTGAGGAACTAGCTCGCGCCGGGGCTTCGCGCGCGGCGCTCGCCACGACGCTGAACCACCGTTGATGCAGGACGCTCGTCAATGGCTGGTGGCGTTCGGCGCGTCGCTGCTCCTGCATGGCGCTTTGCTCGCCGCCTGGCCATCGCTGGAAGGTGCTCGAGGACCGGGGGAGCAGGGTGTCGAGATCGGGCTCGGGTTGCTCGGCGACTTGGGCGACGCGGCGGATCCCGCGCCCGAAGTGGAACCCGATCCTGAAGAGCTCGAGCCACCACCGGAACCCGAACCATCGCCGGAACCCGCACCGCCGCAGGTCAGTGAGCAGGAGCCGGTGCCCGAGCCCGTATTGCCGCCGGTGCCGACGCCGATTGTCGAAGCGAGTGCACCAACGAGCGATGCGCTGCCGGTCGCGTCGGTGGAGATTCCTGCCCCACGACCGCGATCGCCGCCCCCGGTGAGCGCGCCGCGCCAACGGGGCCAAGCGGCGGGCGCATCTTCGCCATCGGCGGGGGGGAACGCGGGACTGCGACGATCCTACGCCGGGGTATTGGCAGCGCATCTGAACCGTTACAAGAGCTATCCGATTTCGGCGCGGCGCCAAGGGCGGGAAGGTACGGCGCGGCTGCGTTTGGTCGTGGACCGGACGGGTCGTGTATTGGATGCCCGGATAGCGCAGTCCGCCCCTTTTCCGGAGTTCGATGAAGCCGCGATGTCCATGTTGGCGCGTGCCCAGCCGCTGCCACCGTTTCCCAACGGGATGACCGAGACCGAGATTGTCGTGATGGTCCCGGTGACGTTCGAGTTGTCCGACTAGGCGCCAGCGCCGCAGACCGGCACGACGGTGCTGTGACAAGGCGGTGGTGGGACGGCGCCGGCGGGCGCTTGATGGCAGGTGCGGGCGACTATATGTTGTTGTCCGAACTTTTGGCCGTGGTGACTGCCATGGATTTGATTCGTTGGTCCGTTCTCGCCGCGGTGGTCCTCGTGACGGCCATCGGCCATCGGACTATCGCGGACGACGTCGTTCGTCGCGGCGCGGCGATAGGCGACTCCCCCACTGTTGATCTCAAGAGCGTTATCGCCGCCCCCGAGGCACACCTCGGTCAATCGGTGATCGTCGAGGGTAGGATCGACAAGGTCTGCCAGGTTAAGGGATGCTGGCTGGAGCTGACGCCAACGGGTGCGAGCCGGGGTTTGCGCGTGACGTTCGAGGACTACGGCTTCTTCGTGCCGAAGGACTCGATGGGCTGGACGGCGCGTCTCGAAGGCGAGTTCGTCCGGGAGCGGTTGTCGAAGCGCGACGTCGACCACCTCGTCGGCGAAGGCGCGACCTTGCAGAAGCAGCCGGACGGGACGGCGGTACAGATCAGCTTCGTGGCCCGGGGCGTTGAACTTCGGGAACCTCCTGCTGCCGGCGCGTCGTGATGCGCCTGCAACTCGCGCTCAATGTTCGCGACCTCGGCACGGCTGTCGACTTCTATTCGAAGATGTTTGGCGTTGCGCCCGCGAAGGTGAAACCGGGCTATGCCAACTTCGCGATCGACGAGCCACCCCTGAAGCTCGTGCTGTTCGAAGAGCCCAATGCACCGGAACGCCTTAACCATCTGGGCGTCGAAGTATTCGACGACGTCGACGTCGGCGAGGCCAGGCAGCGCGTCAGTGGGGGCGGCATCCAGCACTTCAACGAGAACGACACGACGTGCTGCCACGCCCGCCAGAACAAGGTCTGGGCCCGGGAACCCGACGGCCTGCGCTGGGAGTGGTACCGCGTTATCGAAGACGTAGACTAACGTCACCTCCCGCGCGGCATCACCACGCGCCAAGAACGAGCCTGATCGCGACGGCCAGAACACCGACGCCAGCAACGCCGAGGATCCACAGCACGATGAACCAGACGATCTCCTTTGGTCCGGTCTTGTCGACGTGGTCGTGCTCTTTGCCCACACACTTGAACATCAGTGGTAGCCGGCATCCGGGTCGACCTTGCCCCGGAAGACCCAGTAGGAATACGCAGTGTAGGCAAGGATCATCGGCAGGAGGATTGCCGCGCCGATCAGCATGAACTGTAGGCTGCCGTCGGGCGCTGCGGCTTCCTGGATGCTGATGGCACGGGGCACGATGTAGGGATGGAGACCGATACCGAGCCCGGCAAAGCACAAGCCGAACAGCCCGATCGACGCGGGGAACGGCACCGTGTCCCGTCTTGTCATCAGACCCCATGCCAGCAAGGCCGCGAGGGCGGCGGTCATTCTGGGAATGCCGATGGCATGGTCGAGTCGCTGATCCGCCTCGTTGGGCAATCCGAAGAGAAACAGCGGCGCACCCTGAGGATAGGATTCGTAGTGTCCCTCCATGGCCATCACCTTGACGGGCTGATGCTGCAGCGTGTTGAGCCCGTGCAGGTCGCCGGCCACGACCTGCAAAGGGGCGATGATCGCGACCATCCACATGGCCATGGAGAACATCTTGCGGGCTTCGGCGTTTGTTCGTTCCCGCAACAGGTGAAACGCGCCGACCCCACCAACGACCAACGCAGTCGTCAGATAGGCAGCGAGGACCATGTGTACGAGGCGAAACGGGAACGACGGGTTGAACACGATGGCGAACCAATTATCGGGAACGAACTGGCCCGCACCGTTGATGGCGAAACCGGCTGGGGTGTGCATCCAGGAGTTCACCGCGAGGATCCAGAAGGCCGATACCAGCGTGCCGGCGGCGACGATGCCGGTCGCGACCACGTGCAGGGACTTCGAAACCCGCCCCATGCCGAAGAGCATCACCCCGAGGAAGCCCGCCTCCATGAAGAAGGCCGTCAACACTTCGTAGGTCATGAGTGGCCCGATGATCGGGCCGGCCCTATCGGAAAAGACGGACCAGTTGGTGCCGAACTGGTACGACATGGCGATGCCCGATACCACGCCCATCCCGAAGGCGACCGCGAAGATCTTCATCCAGAATTTGAACAGGTTTAGATAGACCGCCTTGCCCGAACGCAGCCAAAGCGTCTCCAGAACCAGCAGGTAGCTGGCTAGCCCGATGGAAAAGCCGGGAAGATGATGTGAAACATGATCGTGAAGGCGAACTGCACGCGCGCGAGAGTCACGGCATCCAGGGCTTCGATCATGGGGACTCGATCACCGACGGGCGGCCAGCTCTTCACTCCCTGTTGAGCGTGGCAAGTCTGGCGACGGGGATCAAGGAAAAGAGGTACAACTCACCTGACCGATCCTAAACGGTACCGCCGGCCGGGCCAAGACGAGTCTGGGCGACGGGTACGGGACAAGCCCGTCCCCTACGGTCGTTCCAGCCAGAACGACTTGACCCAATCTTCCTCGATCTCGATGTGCAGCGTCTTGACCTCCTCCTCGGACACGTCGATGTTGAACAGGAACAGGAACGCCACTTCGGTGTCCTGCTCCCGCACGGTCAGGTAGCTCAGGACCTCGTTGCCTGCCTCGTTCAGGTAGGTGCTGCTCGGCTGACCGAGGTTCTCGACGACCCACGCCCGGGTCGTGACCCCTGGCTGGATGGCGTCCAGGGACGCGCTGCCATGGAGTCTGCCGTAGCGGTAGTGGGAGTCGGACTCGACCACGAACACGCATCCGCTTAGGGCCAAGGCGGATGCGACGGCGGCGCAGGTCAGTGCAAAGCGGATTCGCAACGCCTTCATCTGGTCTCCTTTGTTGCGCAGGGCAGGACGAAAGTTCAGTCGGAACATTGACACGTTGACGCTGAACGAACGCTTAACGCGCGACGTTGAGGAACGCCTTGACGTCGGCCTGTTCGTGATAGCGTGCCGGAATGGAGAAGCGGAAGATCCGTGCCGCGTTCAGTCCGAGGATCTTCGCCCGTTCGGTGTCGGTGAGTTGACCCATCGTTCGTTCGATCGCCGCTGCCGAGTGGGGCCATGTGCCTTCGTGGTGCGGGTAGTCGTTGGCCCACAGGAAGTTGTCTACAAGGTTGTGCTCCCGGGCCAGATCCAGTCCGGGCTTGTCCTCCTGAAAGGTCGCGAATCCGCATTGCCGGAAGTAGTCGCTCGGCAGCCGCTTAAGCTTGGGGCGGACGAACATGTGGTGTTTCCGGTACGCCTCGTCGAGCGCCCAGATCGTCCAGGGTACCCAACCGATGCCCGCCTCGACGCTGCCGAAGCGCAGGTCGGGATAGCGCTCGAGAACGCCGGAAGCACATAGATTGGCGATGGGTTCCATGGTGGGCGCCAGCGAATGGACCGCGTAGTTGACCACGGCACCGCCGTTGCCGCGGGATGTGCGCGGATCGCGTCCCGTGGAAACGTGGAACGTGACGGGTAAGTCGACCTCGGTGATACAGGCCCACAGCGGCTCGAACTCGGGCAGGTTGTAGTTCAAGTGTTCGTGGTCCGCCGGTCCCCAGACCGGCTTGCAGGGTAGCGCCAAGCCGCGGAATCCGAGTGCGGCGACGCGCTGGATCTCCTTGATCGCCCCGTTCAGATCGGCCGAGGCGATGCAACCCATCGGCGATAGCCGGTCGTTGTGGGAGCCGAATACTTCCCAGGCCCAGTCGTTCCAGACCCGACACATGGCTTGACTGAACTCGGCATCCGGGGTCGCCCAGATGGTGAGTCCCTTGTTCGGGAAGAGCACCTCCGCATCGACGCCGTCCCTGGCCAGGTCGGCGAGGCGCTGCTCCGGCGTCTCCCCCGCGCCGTTGCGCAGCCGGTCTTCACCCTCGAAGACGATGTTGCGGATGCGCACGGGCCGGAAGCCCTCGGTCTTCTGGTACTTGCGGCCCTGCGCGTCGACGGCGACACCGGGCAGTCGGTCGCGGTACCTCGTGTCGATCCGGGTGCGCCAGAGATCGGCGGGTTCCTGCACATGGCCATCCGTGGACACCATGAAGTACTTGTTGGGGTCGTCCGGCCGGGCGGTGCGGCTCCAGCCTTCTATACCTGGCGTAGAGAGACGCCAGGCGTTGTTCTCATCGGTCTCGGCGAGGTTTTGCTCGGACAGGGAAGCTGCCAAGATGGTGTCTCCGTTCGGCTGTTTCACTACTGTAGCGCAATAGTTGACGTGGCTGTGGGACGGGGAGTGACACCGACTGAAGTTCTCGAGTTCTGGCTGGGTCCTGCGCCGGATGACCCCGAGTCGGTCGCCCGGGCAGCGAAGCGCTGGTACATCACGGATGACGGCTTCGATGCCGAAATCAGGGGCCGATTCGGTGCCGCGATCGAACAGACGCAACGAGGCGCGTTTGCGGGTTGGGCAGAGACGCCCGAAGGCGCCTTGGCCTTGGTGATCCTGCTCGACCAGTTTCCGCGCAACGCGTACCGCGGAACGGCAGACGCGTTTGCGGGCGACCCGGTTGCACTGGCCGTTGCAAGACGTGCGGTCGAGCACGGTTTCGACCGCGAACTCGCCATTCCCGGACGGGCGTTTCTCTACCATCCCTTCGAGCACAGCGAGCATCCCGCGGATCAGGCCCGCTCAGTCGTGCTATTTGAATCCCTCGCTGCGGACGCACCGCCGCGTTGGCGCGAATTCGCTGCGGACTTCGTGCCCTATGCCCACGCTCACCGAGACGTCATCGCACGTTTCGGTCGATTCCCGCACCGCAACGCTATCCTCGGGCGTGCGAGCACGGCTGAAGAGCAAGCCTATCTGGACCGGGGAGGCGGCTTCTGACTGAGTCCCGCGACGGCGTTTGAGAGATTTCGCACGTGGCTTGGGGTCGTTGGCTTGCATACCTGTCGGTTTTGCGTGCGTAAAGTGGAGCCTATGGTCGTCGGCCACGGCCGAGTGAAGGAAGGCGCGTTTGCTATGATCGGGGTTCCCGGGCTGGCTTCATCGAAGACGTCGTTGGTCGACAAACCGCAACGCCGCCGCCTCACGGTGGACGACTTCGCCAAGATGTGCGAGGTGGGAATTCTCTCGGCCGACGACCGCGTCGAACTCATCGATGGAGAGCTTGTCGAAATGCCGCCAATGGGATCCGAGCACGCGGGGATTGTCAACGAACTGGCAAATGTTCTTCCCGGTCTTCTCGACCCGGCGGTGAGCTTGCGAGTTCGGTCATCCGTCCAGCTAACCAGGTACACCCAGCCCGAACCGGACCTGGCGGTGGTGAGTCGCGACTCCCGGTTGTATCTGCACCGCCATCCGCAACCGGAGGAGATTCTCATCGCGATCGAAGTGGCGGTTTCGTCGCTGACGTACGACCGTGAGCAGAAGATGCCGCGTTACGCGGCGGCGGGGGTACCCGAAGCGTGGCTCGTTGACGTGCGTGCACGAACCATCACCGTCTACACCGATCCGACCACGGATGGCTATCGTGCTTGGCACACGTTGGGATGGAACGAGGAACTGGACGCCACGGCCGTTCTCAATCTCCGCCTCACATTCGAGGATATTCTTCCGAGCGCGTATTTTCCGTAAGGTGAACGCGGCGACGGACGAACGGCGTCAGGATACGTCGTTGTACCTCCAGTTCCCGTGGAAGCCGTAGGGAACCCGGTGCGGCAGCTCGGCGCACGCCATCGGTCCATCGGCGAGGTTCTCGGCATCGAAGAACGCCAGGTCGCTGCGGTTCTCGCGTCCGCGATGGACGATGCTTAGCAGGTAGCCGTCGCCCTCCACGGCGTCTCTCGATTTCGGGACGAACACCGGCTCGCCTGTGGTATCGCCGTCGGGAAGCGTGTAGCGGGCGTGTCGGCCGGCGACGAAGTCGTGGCGGACGATGGTATTGAAGCTCAGATCCTCGCTGCCGTTGGACGCAGCCGCGTAGTAGCCGTGCCGGTAGGCCGTGCCGGCGAAACGTTCGTCCAAGCGCGGGAACTCACCGGTCGTGTCGTCGAGAGGGCGTCGCTGCACACTGTTTGAATTGTCGGCGAGATCGATGACCCATTCCGTCAGGCGTGCTTGGGCACGTGCAGTCGGCGTCCCGTCGACGTTCGGGAACAGCGGCACCTCGTCGAACTGCATCACATGGGCGACGATGCGACTGCCGTCCGTGTAGGCGTTCATCGGGTGGAAGACGAAGCAGGGGTCGGTTTCGAACCAGCGGATGTCGGCGACCGAGCCGTCGCGGCGCATGACGGCCAGGTGGGTCCCCTTGTCCGGTTCCCATGCGAACACGGGCTTGCCCCGAATCGCCCGGGTCCGGCTGGCGGTGACCGGGAATACGGGGAACACGACGTGTTCGTCGGTGACCATGAAGTCGTGCATCATGCTGGCGAAGGGCGCCTTGAAGCGCTCGGAACGCGTGAGCGCCCCGGATGCATCGACCGTCTGGTAGCTCACGTCCTTGCTGAACATCCCGGATGCCATGTAGCCGAAGAAGAGCATCTCACCGATCTTCGGATCCATCTTGGGATGCGCCGTCATTGGTCCAGCCAGGCGATCACCGAACCGCCAGGCGCCGACGGAGACCAGTGTGTCGGGATCGATCTCGAACGGCGCGTGGGCTTCCTCGAGGGCCAGCAGCTTGTCGCCGTGCCAGACGATATTGGTGTTGGCGAGCCCATCGTCTTCCATACCCCGCGCGGCACGGTCGTTCTGTAGCGGGTTGAACGGATTGACGAGGCTGCGCCCTGCGCGCCGTTCCGCCTTCCATTTGCCCGTGCGCACCCAGCGGTTTCGGTAGCGGACCCGACCGTTGCCGAGGTGGAACATGTGCAACATGCCGTCGCCGGCGAACCAGTGGTGGTCGCGGCGAGGCGGGAACTGCGGATCCGGGCCGTTGCGGTAGTAGGTAATGTCGAGGTCCTTGGGCAGTTCACCGCGCACGATCACGTCGTCGATGTCGCACTCCATCCGGATCGGTGCGTAGTTCCCCCGGAGTTGGGGATGATCGGGGTAGGGTGTCGTCATGTCATGTCCTTAACTGCTTGAGTCCGAGCACGAAGACTCTAACCCATCGGAATTGGGAATCGCCTCGTCCGCAGGGGATTCGTCGGTCGAATAGACGAGGGGCGCCATGTCCCAGGCTTGGACCGGCGAGAAAGCGGCGAGTCCGCCTTCGGCCGACAGGCGGGTCTGGCGGCTGCCCGCCAGGGTCGGGTAGATTCGGCCCGTCAACTTGCACCGATCATTGGCGTAGACCTCGATGATCGACGCGTCTAGGAAAACGGTCAGTCGAAGCATGCCGCCTTCGTCGAGGGGGCAGGGTGCCGTCTGGACCGGGTGGTCGCGCTTCTCGGCCCTGGTGGCCATGGGGAACGAGCGGAACACGGCGGGGTCCCGGCTGGACCGGCTGGTGTCGATCGACAGGGTGCGTGCCGTTGCGTCGTAGACGATTCGCGTCTCCTCGATGCGGTTCGGGGCTGCTCGGACACTCAAGCCCGCGCGCCGTGCGCCGCGTGGCTGGATGGCCAATCGAAGTTCCAGGCAATCGCCTGCCAGGGCTGGAAAGAGTCGCTCGTCGTCGTCGAGTGTCAGAGCCGCCGTCGCCCGGGCGTTGCGGCGCAGCAGTTCGACCTCCCGGGCGGGTTCGATCATGAGACCACCGGAGTCCGTGGCGGTGAGCACGCTGGGAAGGGTCATGGAAGCGAACTGATCGGTTCCCGGCCGGCGCTGGGCAATGGCCCAGGCCCAGAACACCCGCCTCCCCATGCCATCGAGCAGGGACTCGGGCGCGAAGCTGGCGCCGCCGGGATAGGTCAGCCGATGGTGGCTGTCGGGGATGAACGTTCCGGCGTGGTAGCGGCCGAGGTAGTAGCGCGTACCCCGTGGGTGGCTGATGCACATCAACACATGGCGAGAGCCCAGTTTGAAGAAGTCGGGACAGGCGCAATCCTCGTTTGTGTCGGTCCAGTTTGGATTCGGGCTGTAGAACGGTCGTTGGTAGTCCCAGTGCTCGAGGTCCGTGGATGTGAACAGATAGGCCGTGTCGCGCACGTTGTGGGGTTTGACCAGCCCGCCCAGGATCATGTGGTAGATGTCGCCGTCGAACCAGGCGTGGGGGTCGAAGACCCGGTACACGTCGAAGGCGGGGTCGCCCCGTTTGGGCTCGGCGATGACGGGATTGGCGGGATGCCGCCGCCACCCGACGAGGTCGTCGTCTTCTGCGAAGGCGATGCAGATGCCGGCGTTGATGCCGTAGTAGACGAGTGCGGGGACGCCCTCCCGGGTGACCAGCGCGCAACCTGAGAAGATGCCTTCCTCGGCCACATCCGGTCCGGGCTTGAGTGCGGGTGGATGGAACCGCCAATGGACGAGGTCGGTGCTCGAGGCGTGGCCCCAGCAGTGGCCGCGGTGCGGAAGGCTGGGATCCTGGAAGATGTAGAAGAGGTGGTAGCGACCGCGCCAGTAGAGCGCCCCGTTCGGGTCGAAGGGCGAGCAGGGGCCCTCCGGCGCCACGAAGTGGTACCGCGGCGTGTGGCGTTCTTCGCGTGTGGCCATCGTCGCTTCCCCGTGGCTATTGTCGTTCTTATGCGGTGACCGGGGCCAGTGTCGCGTTAGGCCGGCATGAATCGTCGGCGTGTTTGGGTTATTTTCGCTTCGCGAGGGGGATATCAACCGAGTGACGACTGAAGGGGCGCTAGCCGGCCTCAAGGTTCTCGACGTGGCCGGCACGATCGCGAGCGGTTACTGCGGCAAGCTGTTTGCGGATCACGGTGCCGAAGTGATCAACGTGGAGCCGCCGTCCGGCGGCTTCGAAACCCGCCGGGAACCCCCGTTCATACCCGGTGCCGATGCGCCGGAATCGAGCGCCCTGCACGCCTACCTCAGCACCAACAAGGCTAGCGTCGCTTTGGATGTGGCCGCAGAACCGGAGCAACTGCTACGGCTCGCGCGAGACAGCGCCGTCGTCCTCGACGACGGTCGCTTCGATTGCACCGCCTTCGCATGCGTCTCGCCAGACGTCGTCGTCTCCACGATCACCTGGTTCGGTCGCCACGGCCCCTACGCCGATTTCAAGGGCACCGGCGCCGTCTGCTGGTCGTTGGCCGGCATGGTCAGGAACGTGGGCCCCGAACAGGGGCCGCCCTGGGTGCCGACGGGGTGCGGGGCGGAAATCGTTGGCGGCTTGGCGGCGTACATCGGCACTTTGGGGCAAGTGATCGCCCGCCGGATGGGCAATGCCACCGGGCCGGCGCGCCTTGATACGAGCGTCCACGAAGCCAATCTCTGTTTCACCGAGGTGGGCGGCGTGGGGGGCTATCGCAGCGGGCGGCGGGGCAAGCGCCTAGGCGTGAACCGGTTCGCGCCGACCTACCCGCTGGGCGTCTACGCCTGTGCGGACGGCTGGCTTGGGGTGACAGCCTTGACACCGAGGCAGTGGAAGAGTTTTTGCTCGTTGCTCGCCATGGATCAGTATGCGGACGAACCCGACTACCAGACCGCCATCGGCCGGCTGATGCACTACGACACCTTGGAACCGATCATCCGGTCCCGGGTGCGGAAACGCTCCGCCGCCGAACTGGTCACCCGTGGCCAGTCGCTGCGCATCCCGCTGGCACCGGTACCGACCATGGAGGAACTGTTCTCGGTGGACCAGTACGTTCACCGGGGCGCGTTCAAGGGAATCTCCTGCAACGGCACCGATTTCCAAGTGCCCGCGACGCCGTTTCGGCTGTTCCTGACGCCGGCTTTGGCGGGCGGCACCGTGGCCCGGCTTGGCGAGTCCAACGGAGAGTATCTCGAGTGAGCCGGCCGGGGATTCTCGCGGGCTTGCGGGTCGTGGATCTGTCCATGGGCTGGGCGGGACCGCTCGCGGCGCGCCACTTGGCGGACATGGGTGCGGACGTCATCAAGGTGGAGGGCTGCGTGCGTTTCGACTGGTGGCGAGGCTGGGAAGCGACGCAGGGGTGGATCGATAGCCACGGCGCGGAGAAGAACCCGGCGTTCAACATGGTCAACCGCAACAAGCGCGAGGTGACCCTCGATCTTTCGACGCCCGTCGGCAGCGACCTGCTGAAGCGCCTGGTGGCCATCTCCGATGTCGTCGTCGAGAACTACTCGGCGGGCGTGCTGCCGAAACTCGGCCTCGACTATCCGGTGCTGTCGGGCATCAATCCGGCCCTGGTCATGATTTCGATGCCGGCGTTCGGCACGGATGGTCCGTGGTCCAGCTACCGGGCCTACGGTTCCACCGTTGAACAGGCATCGGGATTGCCTCACCTGTCGGGCGAGTCCGACTATCCGCCGACCATGGTGCATGTCGCGCTCGGCGACTCCGTTGGCGGCTTGAACGGTGCCGCCGCGTTGCTCACGGCGCTCTACGCGAAGCAGCGCACGGGGGAGGGCCAATACCTCGACCTGTCGCAGTCGGAGTGCCTGTTCCCGCTCGGCGCGCAGGGGATTCTCACCCAGTCGGTGACGGGCAGGCCGCCACCGCGGCTCGGCAATCGCTCCCCGCGCTATGCGCCCCACGGCGTCTACCGGTGCGTCGGCGAAGACGAGTGGATCGCCATCGCCGTGCAGTCGGAAGACGAATGGGAGGCGTTTTCGGCGTTTTCGGGCATCGACGGGTTCGGCGATGTGGCGGATCGGTTGAGCAGGAACGATGAACTCGATGCCGTGATCGCGGATTTCACCGAAGGCCAGGTGGCGGAGGTACTCATGGTGGAACTCCAGTCCGTCGGCGTGCGTGCGGGAACCGTGGCAAGCGGTCTGGAACTCGCGACGGACCCGCACCTCGCCGGGCGTGGCTTCTGGAAGCTGATGGAGCGGGACCATGTCGGGGTGCTGCCGCATCCCGCCGCGCCGTACCGAGTGGGCGAGGAACCGTTCGACATCGACCGACCGGCACCGACCTTGGGCCAGCACAACCGGGAGTTGCTGAGTGATCTGCTTGGTTTGAGCGACGCCGAGATAGACGATCTGGAACGCGAAGGCATCATCGGCAACAAGCCCCGCCTGCCATGAAACAAGCGCCAAAGGGAGCGCCCGCTCTGACGAGCAGGAACGACCATGGCGTTTGTGCCATGGCAGGTCGGGGTGGCTGGGCCGTAGGCGCACCCCGGCGCAATGCGTCAGCGAGCGCCGGGCGGGCCATGGGGCGTTTGCCATGAAGCCGCCGTTGGACGGCATCCGCGTCATCGACGTCACCACGCGCTGGGGCGAACTGGCCGGAAAAGTGCTTGCCGAACTCGGGGCCGAGGTCATCAAGGTCGAGCCGCCGGAGGGATGCGAGTCGCGCCGCCTGGGCCCGTTCGATGGCGACGAGTCACTCTACTGGGCGTGCGTGGGGGCGGGCAAGAAGAGCGTCGTTGCCGATGATCCAACGCCGTTTCTCGCCGATGCGGACGTGTTCATCGAATCCGGGCGTTGCCGAGACCTCTGCGGGGATTTCCCCGCGCTCATCCACGTGTCCGTCACCCCCTTCGGCACCACGGGACCGCTTGCCGACGCGCCCGCCGCGGAAGTGACCGTCGAGGCGGCGGGCGGGCTGGTGGGGCTGCAGGGCGATGCGGACCGACCGCCCGTACCGATGGGCGCGATGCCGCAGGCCGCTTTCCACGCCGGCGTACAAGCCGCCGCCGACATCGTCGTTGCCCTCTACGAGCGTGAGCGATCCGGGCTCGGGCAACACTTGGATGTCTCGGCCCAGGCGTGCGTGGTCTGGACCTTGATGAACGCCACCGGCTATCCGCCGAACACCGGCCGCAATCCGCCGGGTACCAGCGAGTTCCGCGGCCAGCCGCTGCCGTCGGTGGCCCGGCAGCGACTCCGCCTACCCGGCACGATCGAATGCCGCGATGGCCTGATTCAGGTTCGCTTCCAGATGCGCCATATCGGTGAACGCACCTTCGACAGGTTGCTTCGCTGGGTGGAGGCATCCGACATGGATGTACCCAAAAACGTGCGCGGTATGGATCTCAGGTCGTGGCTCTCCGTGCTCCGTGCCGGCGAACTGGATCTCGAAGCCGCCCAGACGGCGGCAGACCTGATCGAAGCGTTGCTTGCTACCAAGACCCTGCAGGAGATCCAGCTCTACTCGGCGCAGCACGGTCTGACCCTGGCCGCAATCCACAAGATTCCCGATCTCCTGCGCGATCCTCAACTCGCGGATCGAGAGTTCTGGCTAACGGCGGACGGTCGCAAAGCGACGCACGGCGCCGTACGGCGAATCCATGCCGGTCCCTTCGCCCGGCTGACCCGAACGCCACTGTCGCTGAACCGTAGGGCACCTGCGTTGGGTTCCTCGCGACCGCCATCCAGGCGTCCGCCGAGGGTGGAAACAGAATCCGATGAACCGCCGTTTGCCGGACTGAAGGTGGCGGACTTCAGCTGGGTGGGCGTCGGGCCCATGATCGGCAAAGGGCTGGCCGACCACGGTGCCACCGTGGTCCGCATCGAGTCGGCGAACCGAGTCGACCTGTTGCGCACCGCACCGCCGTTCAAGGACGACGAACCGGGTCAGGATCGTTCGCAGTTCATGGCCAACTTCAACACCTCGAAGCTTGGCATGACCATCGATCTCAAGAACCCGGAAGGACCCGAACTCGCCCGCCGGATGGCCGACTGGGCGGATGTGGTGCTCGAGAGCTATTCGCCGGGGACGATGGCCCGGTTCGGCCTCGATTGGGAGACGATCTCCGCCGACCGGGACGACCTCGTGATGCTGTCCACGTCGATGCGCGGTCAAACCGGCCGCGAACGGGGATACTCCGGTTTCGGCGGCCAGGGCGCGTGCATCGCGGGCCTCTTCGATCTGGTCGGCTGGCCGGACCGGCGGCCGTCGGGTCCCTGGGGCGCCTACACGGACTTCATCTCGCCGCGCTTCGGCGTCTGCGCGTTGGTAGCGGCGCTCATGCACCGGCGCCGTACCGGCCTCGGTCAATACATCGATCTTGCTCAGATCGAGTGCGGCATCCGGTTCATCGAGCCGTTGATCCTCGACTACGCTGCCACCGGTCGGCTTGCTGAACGTCTGGGCCAGGCCTCGCCGCGCCTCGACGCGCACGGCGTGTTTCCGTGCGATGGCGAGCAGCGCTACGTCGCCGTGGGCGTCGAAACCGCAGTCGAGCGTCAGGCACTTGCCGCCGTGCTCGACGGGCGCGAACTGGCCGATTGGTGCTGGGAGCGCGACGCGTTCGATGCTGCGGCCGAACTGCGCCGGGTCGGCGTGCCCGCCTACGTAGTGATGAGACCAAGCGACCTCTACGAGGATTCCCAGCTTGCCCACAGGGGGTTCTTCGAAACGCTCGACCATCCCGTCATGGGACCGACGCCCTACGATGGCCCCGCCACGATCTACTCCCGAACCCCGCAGCGACTACGTTCGCCGGCGCCCTGCCTGGGCCAGCACAACGACGACGTATTGCGCGATTGCCTGGGAATGGGTGCCGACGAGATTGAGCGTTTGCGGGGCCTCGGCGTGCTCCGCTGACCGTCGGAGCGCTATGTCGCGGTGGGATTGCCGGGGTCGGTGATCCACTCGCTCCACGAACCGGGATACAGCGCGGGTTCCGGCATACCGGCGTGGACCATGGCGAGCACGTTGTGGGTCGCGGTCACGCCGGAGCCGCAGTAGCAGACCACCGACTTGCCGCCGCCGTCGCCAAGCAGGGCATTGAAACGGCGCCGCAGCGCCACCGGTTCGAGGAACCGGCCGTCCTCGCCGAGATTGCCCTGGAATGGCGCACTCAGCGCCCCGGCGATATGGCCCGCGACCGGATCGATGGTTTCGTTCTCGCCGCGGAACCGGTCGCTGGCCCGGGCATCGAGCAGCATCCTGGTACCGGCCTCGACATGCTCGCGAACCTGACGCATCGACATTGGGGGAGGGACAGGAGGCGCGCTCGTAGAGTCGCTTGACGTGTGCGTCCCTTCGCGCTCGAGCCAGGCTTGGTAGCCGCCGTCGAGTACCGCGACAGCCCGGTGCCCGGCCCAGCGGACCATCCACCACAGTCGTGCCGCGAACATGCCGCCCATATCGTCGTAGGCGACAACCTGCGTCTCGTCGGTCACGCCGTGTGCGGTCAACAGGGCCTCGAACGTCGCTCGTCCCGGTAGGGGATGGCGCCCGGACCTGCCCGGTTCGACGTGCCCGGACAGATCGATGTTCAAGTGCAGGTACGCGGCCCCCGGGATATGGCCCTCCAGGTATCGGCGGCCACCGGAATCCGCATCCGCGAGGTCGAACCGGCAATCGAACACGCGGACTTCGGGCGGAGAGAGTGCCGCGACGTCTTCGGCGCCGATCAGCGTGGTGAAGATACGCCTCTCCCGATTTTCGCTTAGGAACCTAACACGGTGCCGACCACGTCGTCCCGGTACAACGCGTCGATTTCGGAGACGTCGAGGCCGATCTCTACGAGCACTTCGCTGGTGTGCTCGCCCAGGCGTGGCGGTGGCCGTTCGGCGGCCAGTTCGGCGTGGGCGAACGTCCAAGGGAACCCGCCGTATCGAAGCGGTCCCAAGTCGGGGTGGTGCAGTTGTGGAAACCACTCACGGGCGGCGAACTCGGGGTAGTCAAGTATCTCCAGCACGTCGAGCACGGGCGCGGCGGGGACACCTGCCTCGACCGCCTCGGCGAGGGCCGTGGCGCGGGACCGGCATCGGGACCAGGCTGCGATTCGAGTGTCGATTTCGTTCTCGGCGGCACGGCGTGCCGATCGGGATGGCAGCGTGTCCGCAGCCATGCCGATCAACCGGGCGAGCCTGCGCCAGTCGTCGTCGCCGCGACATGCCAGCGCGATCCATTGGTCGACGCCTTCGACCGGGTAGACACCGTGGGGCACCATCGCCGGGTGCCGGTTTCCCCAACGCGTGTTGCTTCCGGTGAAGCCTGCCCGCATGACTTCCTCGCCGATGAACGGAACAGCCGAGGCGATCATGGATCCGACCGCCTCCTGGCCCTCGCCGGTGACGTCCCGGTGCACCAGGGCGAGCAGCGTACACGCGGCCATCTTGAGTCCGGTGATGGCGTCCATCTGGTAGAACCCCAACACCATGGGATCGCCGTCGGCGTAGCCGAACAAGGCATCCCATCCGGCCATGGCCTCGATGGTCGCGCCGTTGGCCTTGTAGTCGGCATAGGGGCCCGAGTCGCCGTACCCGGACCAGCTAACGGTGATGATGTCGCTTTTGACCGACGCGAGTGCGGCGTGGTCGAGATCGAACTTCCGCATCACCCGGGGTGTGAAGTTGCTGGTCACGACATCGGCGGTGCGGATCAGTTCCCGGACGACGTCCCGGCCCCGCTCGTCGTTCAGATCGACGGCGATGCCGCGCTTGTTGCGATTGGTGCTTGCGAAGTTGGCGCTGGTATTGAACGGGTGCGCGTTTGGATTACGGAGCCGGTTCGCCGGCCGCGAATTCCGCCAGATGTCTGGCCGTCGATGGCTTTCGACCTTGACCACGTCCGCACCGAGGTCGGCCAGCATCATGGTGGCGAACGGTCCGATCCACGCCTGGGTGAAATCGATGATCCGCACGCCCTCGAGGGGACGGCGGCGGCTTCGATGACGCCCCGACATGATGTCCGCAGCCTGCCATCCGTCCCCGGAATTCCGCATTGATTCGAGCGGCGGGGGGTCGATGCGGCTCATGGCGGCCGGCATGCCGGGGTAGGCGGTCGCCCCATGCTCCGGGTCGTCGAGTGTCCGAAAGTACCCGGTAGCGCGCATGTGTTCGTTTCTGATCAGCGCGCGCGGCTCTTGGAACAGCCCGATCCGTGGCGCACCGAGGTCGATCATCGCCTTGAAGAACGCCTCCGCGCTCCTGCCCTCGCTGTTCGACCGCAGAAACTCGCCCAACGCCGCGGGGTCATCACGGCGCCCTGCGGGCGTGTCGAGGGCGGCCGGTACCGCGGCGCGGTCGATGCCCAGAACGCCCAAGGCCATCGTGAACGTCGACTCGTCGGCGAGGTTCACCGACACCTTGCCGTCGCCTACCGGGAACAGCCGAACGCCGGTGGCGGGTCCGCCGTGGCGTCCCTCCGCGCGGCCGGCCAACTGGCTACGGAGGAATGGCGTCATCGAAGCGAGCACATCCAGTCCGCTGGTGACCACCCGCTCGACTTCCCCTGTCGCGAGCCGTTTGTGTACCGCCGCCAGCGTCGCGCCGAACGCGCTCGCACCGACGAGGTAGGGCACCAGGTTGGCTGGCGCCCGCAAGGGTTCCCGATCGGGGCTGCCGTTTAGGCTGAGGTAGCCCGATGCGGCCTCCAGCAAGAGGGGTACGGACGGCGTCCCGTCGAGAACGCCGTTCTCGGCGTAGGGCACGATACGCGATACGATGGCATCGTCGTGCTCGATGCCGAGACCGTCTAGCGCCGCCGTGGATTGCGCGGTGAGCAAGATATCTGAACCGTCGGCTTCGGCGGCATCCATGATCAGGCGCTTGTTGGCAGAGAGATAGCGTTCCGTCAGGTCATCGTTGTGGGTTTCACCCGGGATTCGGAACACGGCCACGTCGGCCCCCCACAGCGCGAACTGAAGGCCGCAATAGGCGACGGACGGGTCGGCGCCCACCTGGAGAACGCGGAGGGGGATCACCGCAAACGGCGTCGGGGTTGTCGAATCATCGTTGCGGAAAGTACTCTTTGAGAGTCCTCGACGACAAGGAGACAACGTCGTTGCAGTTTGTCGACGCCACGGGCAGCTTCGCCAACGACCGCTACCGGGGGGTGCGCATGCCGCCTCCCGAATGGGTGCGGGACGCCGACGAACGCAACAGCATGTACCAGCGCAAGCCCATCCGGGTGTACAACGCGCGGTTGCTGGTACCGCCGCCGTCGTTGGACAAGAACGGGTTCACGCTCGCGGATGCCGAAACCGCGGTCGCCGACCTCCACGATCAGGACGCGGTGGCAACACGGTTCTACGACGAATGCTCGCAACTGGTGTGCCGGCTGACCGGCTGCACCGGAACCCGGGTGATTCAGCACCAGTACCGCAACGGCTACGGCGGTTTGCCGGCCGGGCACCCGCGCGGTCACCGGCCCACCGCCAACGGCAGCCAGGGCAGCTACGGCGGCACCCACGCGGACATCAGCCCCTACGCCGAGAACCGCTGGGACGATTTCGTCGATGGACAGCACTGCGCCATGTTCAACGTCTGGCGCAGTACCGATCTCGACCGGGACATCGAGGTCATGCCGCTGTCGGTGTGCGACATGCAGACCGTAGCGTCCGACGACATGGTTGCTGCCGACGCCTGGGCCCAGACCGACCCGCCCCGAAAGCTGGTCAGCTACCGCTTGGCGTACAACCCGGCCCAGCGTTGGTACTACTTCCCGCGCATGACGCCCAACGAGACGCTGGTCTTCAAGCAATACGACACCCGCCAGGAGGTGCCGAACCTCCGCACCACCTATCACGGTGCCATCGCCGATCCGACCACCCCGGACGACGCCCCCTTGCGCGAGACCATCGAGGTCCGCGTGCTGGCGTTGTTCGACGAAGACACCGACCGGGAGGCGAGACGGGCGAGGTTCCAGGCGCAGGTGCCGAACGCGCTTCCGAACGGCGTGATCTCGAACTGGGCTTCACGTTAGCGCGCACCCTCGCGACGAGAACCTTGGGTGGTCCTGACGCTTTGTGTCCTCAGCGCACTGGAAGTGCTGGCGGGTGCCTTATTCCACACTGTCAAGCGGAGGCCAACCGCTGGGCGGACGTGGATGCCGGGCCTTCGTCCGATTGGCCACGTCGCTTCGGCGCATCTCCTGGACGGCGTAGCGACGTGCTAGGAGAGTTCGCCTAGCCCGGACGAGCGCCAAGCCGTCGCGTCGGCAACGCCGTGCTCAACTGCGGGAGAAGGGGGTCCTGCGGGGCGTGGCGTGAAGAGGCTGTAGCCGATGAGTCCGATGACCAGCGTGAAACCCAACGCCATGGTCCCGAACAGAACGTTGAATCTGGTCGAGGTTTCCCTGTGCTGCGATTCCAGCCTGACGTCGATGGCGTCGAATCGAGGTTCCAAGGCCAGGAACTTCGCCTCGAACTTCTGGTCCATGGCCTCGAACTTCCTGTCCACGGCGTCGAACCTTGCCTCGAACTTCTGGTCCATGGCCTCGAATTTGGTCTCGAACTTCTGGTCCATGGCCTCGAACCTGGACTCGAACTTCTGGTCCATGGCCTCGAACTTGGCGTCCAGGGTCTCGATGGTCGCGTTTATTGCGTGGACGGCGTCGTCGAGGTCCCGTTTCGTTGCCTGGACGGCATCGTCCAAGTCTCGCTTGACGACCATCCGCTCGCCCATTTCCTCGCCTAGAGCGCGGGCTAGACCTTCGGCTTGGGGCGGCGGGAACCCGGCGTTCTTCAGGCGGTCAGCGAATTTCAGCGTGTCGATCACGGCAGGGTTCATCGTGGTTTCCCGCTTCGGTGGATTGTAGCAGGTGGATGGTGCCCCCTTCCCTCGAGGGGTGCTGTGCGACATTGCCCCGGACCGTTGTGCGAATTGGCTGAAAGTGGTCCACATTGAACCCGCCGCCGTCACCGCCGGACAGCTGTCGCCATGCTGGCGCGACGTTCGAGTGCCGGGGACGTGCTGCCCACGGATTACCGAACGTGGCGGTGGTCCTGTGGCAAGACGATCTCGGCGGTAGATGTCCAACTACGTCGAGGTCGGTGGTTGCGGGCAGCACGGTATACCGTAGACGCTATCCAGTCAGGCGACTGACCGCCCTCGTGCGCGCCTCGCCCGCTGGATACGGGTCAGGAGATCCATCGCGTGCAGCGACTCCGCCTTGCCGTACTGCGGGCATTCGCGCAGGTTCGCGGCGAGACAACGGTGCACCGCTTCGGCTTGGTAAAGGAATCCGTGCTGGTTCGGAAAAGCCCGTGCCATGGCCACGTTGCCCGGTAGCGGGTAGTCGAAGCGTTCTTCCGGCGAGGCCGCGTTGCGGGTCCGGTAGCGCGACGGTACGCCGCCCCGGGGCGGTACGCGGATCGTCACGTTCGTGGGGCAGTGTCCGGGTTGCCCGAGCATGATCCGGCCCTTCGTGCCGGCGATCTCCGTGACTTCGCCGAGTTCGCAGTTGAACGGCGGGAACGTCAACACGGCACAGCCGCGGTCGCCGTATTCGATGATGGCGCCGCCGCCGCGCCGTAGCCCGGCCGCCGTCACATTGGTGACTTCCGCGTCGGCACCGAACGCCAGCGGTGCGGCCTGGATCGTGTAGATCGGATCGAAGAAGTCGGACTGCACGAGGGAGACGTCGCCGATCAAGCCGGTCTCGATGGCGAATCGGGCGTGTTCCACGGCGGGGAAGAACCGTGTCCACATGGCGTCCTGGAGCATGACGCCCCTGGCCTCGGCGGCGGCGTACATCTCCCGGGCGTCGTCGACGTTCTCGGCCAGCGGCTTTTCGCAGAGCACGTGCTTGCCGGCCTCGATGGCGAGGAGGCTGTGTTCCTTGTGCAGACGCGTGATGGTGCCCACGTAGACGATGTCCACGTCGTTGGCCGCCGCCATCTCGGTGTAGCTGTCGTAGGCGTTGGGAATGTCCAAGGCGTTGGCGAAGGCCTGGGCGCGAGACATTTCCCGTGCCGCGACTGCGGTTACGGACGCGCCTTTGCACGCACGCAGGCTCTCGACCCATTGTGCGGATATGGAACCCGCGCCGAGAATGCCCCAGCGCAATGGATGGGCGACGGCCTCCGCGTCGGTGACACCGCGCCGAACGTCGAGCGGTGTGGAAGGGGGTAGGTTGTTCATGCGGTTTCTTCGGTTGTTCGGGCTAGACGTAAGGAACGCCCTGGGTTTCGACGTAGAGCGAATACAGCGACTGCGAGCCAGTCATGAATAGCCGATTGCGCTTCACGCCGCCGAAGCAGACGTTGGAGACCGTCTCCGGCAGATGGATTTCGCCGATCTTGTCGCCATCCGGCGCGAACACATGGACGCCGTCGACGCCTTCGCCGCCCCAGCCCGCAGCCGACCAGACGTTGCCGTCGATGTCGACGCGAATGCCGTCCGAACTGCAGTTCCCCATGTCGCAGAAGATGCGCCCGTTGGCAAGTGTCCTGCCGTCGACGACGTCGAAGGCGCTGATCGTGCGCGGATGGCCCGGCTTGTGCGACGCGCCGGTGTCCACGATGTAGAGGATCGAGTAGTCCGGCGAAAAGGCGAGGCCGTTCGGCTTGACGAGGGTCTCGTCGACCACCGTGGGTTCAAGCTTGTCGGGGTCCAGCCGATAGGTCCGTTCCGGCAGCTCGAACGGCGCCTTGTGGCCTTCGTAGTTGACGTGGATGCCGTAGCCCGGGTCGGTGAACCAGATGCCCCCATCGGCGTGGACGACGACGTCGTTGGGTGCGTTCAGGCGCTTGCCGTCGAGACTGTCCATCAACACGGTGACGGTGCCGTCGTGCTCGGTGCGGGTGACCCGCCTTGCGCCGTGCTCGCAGGTCACGAGACGTCCCTGGCGGTCCCGGGTGTTGCCGTTGGCGTTGTCGGCGGGCTGGCGAAAGGTGGTCACCGAGCCGGTGATCTCGTCCCAGCGCAGGATGCGGTCGTTGGGGATGTCGCTCCACAACAGGTAGCGTCCGTCGCCGAACCAGACCGGGCCCTCCGCCCACCTGCAGCCGACATACAGCCTTTCCACGGCGGCACTGCCCAATACGTACTGCCGGAAACGTCGGTCCAGCACCTTGACGGCGGAATCGGGATAGCGAACGGGCTCGTTCCAGTCGCGGCTCATGGGTATTCCAGAAGGCCAAACGAGCCAGTGTAAACGATGGTCTGACGGCAGGTGTAACCGGGACCGGCTTACAATGCACGCGTGCCACAAACGTTCCACGACCGCCTTCGCCAATCCTGGCGGCATTCCGACTCCGCACTGTGCGTAGGGCTGGACCCGCGGCTTGACCGCATGCCTGCCCGGCGGTCCGACAGACCCCTGTTCGAATTCTGCCGCGAGATCGTCGACGCCACGGCCGATCTCGTCTGCGCGTTCAAGCCCCAGATTGCCTATTTCGCCGCCGAGAGAGCGGAGGGCGACCTGGAGGCCGTGATCGCCCACATCCACCGCGAACATCCGGGCATTCCGGTGATCCTCGACGCCAAGCGCAACGACATCGGCGCCACCGCTGAGCAGTACGCCCGCGAACTGTTCGAGCGCTACGATGCCGACGCCGCGACGGTCAATCCCTATCTCGGTTGGGACAGCATGGCGCCCTATGCGGAATACCCTGGTCGCGGGACGGTGATCCTCTGCCTCACCTCCAATCCCGACAGTGCCTGGCTGCAGCAACATCCCGAGGAGGAACCCGCCTACCTGCGCGTTGCCGACATGGCCGTCGCCAACGACCGGGGCAACCTGATGCTGGTGGTCGGCGCCACCTATCCCGAGCAACTGGGCAAGGTGAGGGTACATGCCCCCCGGCTTCCGTTCCTCGTACCGGGGGTCGGCGCCCAGGGCGGCGATGTGGACGCCGTTTTCGCCCACGGTCTGGACGAGGCGGGTGCAGGCCTCGTCGTGAACGCGTCCCGGAGCGTCATCTATGCCAGCGACGGCGAGGGTTTCGCCAAGGCGGCGAGGAACGCCGCGGTGCAACTGCGCGACGAAATGCGAAGAGCGCGCGACGCGGTCCGTTCGACCGCCTGTTCGTAACGGAGAAGAACATGCCAGACGCCGCTTCCAGCTGGAACGACCCGCTGCTACTCGACGAGCAGCTCGACGAGGACGAACGCCTGATCCGCGACACGACCCGGGCGTACGCCCAGGAGAAGCTCATGACCCGGGTGCTGGAGGCGAACCGCCACGAGCGCTTTCACCGGGAGATCATGAACGAGATGGGCGAACTGGGTCTCCTCGGCGCTACGCTGCCGCCGACGTACGGTTGCGCCGGCGTGAACTACGTGTCGTACGGACTGATGTCCCGCGAGGTCGAGAGGGTGGACTCCGGCTACCGCTCGGCAATGAGCGTGCAGTCGTCCCTGGTCATGTATCCGATCCACGCCTACGGCACCGAGGAGCAACGTGCCCGGTACCTGCCGAAACTCGCTAGCGGCGAGTGGGTCGGATGCTTCGGCCTCACGGAACCCGACCACGGTTCGGATCCGGGCGGCATGGCCACACGCGCCGAGCGGACGTCGGACGGCTACGTCCTGAACGGTGCCAAGAATTGGATCACCAATGCGCCGATCGCCGATGTCGTGGTGATCTGGGCGAAACTCGACGGTCGTATCCGCGGCTTCCTCGTTGAGAGGGGCACGCCCGGGTTCGCCACGCCGACCATTGAGGGCAAGATGAGCTTGCGGTCGTCGGCCACTGGACAGATCGCGCTGGACGACGTCGTCGTGCCGGAAGCCAATCTGCTCCCGAACGCCAGCGGCCTGAGCGGCCCGTTCGGCTGCCTCAACCGCGCCCGCTACGGCATCGCCTGGGGTGCGATGGGTGCCGCCGAATTCTGCTGGCACGCGGCGCGCCGATACACCCTGGACCGATCCCAGTTCGGGCGTCCGCTGGCCGCCAACCAGTTGATCCAGAAAAAGCTTGCCGACATGCAGACCGAGATTGCGCTCGGGTTGCAGGGCTGCCTGCGCATGGGACGCCTGATGGACGAGGATCGCCTGCCGGTGGAGAGCATCTCGCTCCTGAAGCGCAACAACTGCGGCAAGGCGCTGGACATCGCCCGGATGGCCCGGGACATGCACGGCGGCAACGGCATTTCGGACGAATATCACGTCATCCGCCATGTCATGAACCTGGAGACCGTGAACACCTACGAGGGTACCCACGACATCCATGCATTGATCCTGGGAAGAGCCCAGACGGGAATCCAGGCGTTCACGGGCTAGGGACCTGCGGCGCGAAGGTTCGTACAATCGGGTTGAAAACGCGAGGAGGAACGTCGATGGACGGCGATCTCGCCGACTACCGCGTACACGGTCCGACGCCCATCGGCTGGGATCCGGCAACCCTCCCGAACGAAGTGGTTGATGACGAGGGAATCCCCTTGCGGCAGAAGGGCTTCGGTGAACCCGATCCGCGCACGCCAGCCCACCGGGTTCCGGACGATCCAGAGGTCCAAGCGCTGCGTGAGCACCTGCGCGCCAACAACGGCATCCCGGGCCTTGAAGTCTGCACGCCGGACGAAGTCCATCGGGCCGCCCGGATTTACCGGCGGGACGGCTTCGTCGTGGTACGGGACGCGCTCGACGAGGAGCATCTGGCGCTGTTCCGTGAGGGCTGCGCGCGCAGGCTCAAGGAAATACTGTCCTACCGCGGCCGGGACGGTCGCAAATACATGGCCGAGACCGGACGACTGCCCCACCGTTACTGCTACGGCACGACCTCGGGTTCCCGGCAGATGATGCACGACCCGGCTTGGACGTCGATGATCGACCTGCCCACCACGACGCCGATCTTGACGGAGATCTTCGCGACGGACGACTACCTCGTCTGGGGCGGGGGCGGCGATCTCAGTCTCCCGGGCGCCATCGAGTACCAGCACCTGCACACGGACGGCGTGGACACCCAGCCGACCGGCGACCACGCCGAGGCCCGGCTTGCCTATTTCCGCTGCCAGGGCGGCGACGTTGATCCGGCGAAGTCCTTTGCAGATCTCGACTTCCGAACCCAGCGCCTGGTCATGGATCGGACGCCGACCGGCGTGACCATCAACTTCACGATGACGGACCTGACTTGGGAGAACGGCCCGATCCGCGAGATTCCCGGTACGCACACCGCCACCCAACCGCCCCCCGTGCCCGACGAGGAACCCGAGTGGATGCGCCTGTCCACCTTGGTGGGTGCGCCGGCCGGTTCGGCCATCTTCCGCGATGTCCGTACCTGGCATGGGGCGACCCCGAATCTCTCGCGGGAGATCCGCGCCCTGCCGAGCATCGAATACTCGGCCGGATGGCGCAGCGGGTCCGGCTCGCAAAAGACCATGCCGTACGAGATTTGGGAGACGCTCTCGCCACACGCGCAGCGTATCTGTCGCTTCATCCGGCAAGAGCCTGGCGTCTGGCCCTACGGCGCGGGCGTCATGCATCCCCTGACCAGCGGCCGGCGTGCCGCCTATGAGCATGACGCAGGTGACGAGGGCGAAGTCACTAGTGTGCGAACCGATCCGCGTTCCGCGGGAACCGCCATACGATTGTTCAATCGGGACCACGACGGCGGCTATTGAGCGGTCGCCAAGGAAGGCAGCAACTCGGGAACTCGCCGATAGGCGTACACTTGCAACCGCAGTACCGACCTGGAGGCAGTATGGGGGGTCGCGGCGTATTGGCCGCTGAGATGGTTGTCGCGACTGCGACGGCGGCAGCGCAGCCGAGCGTGGTCGTGATCCTCGCGGACGACCTTGGCTACGGGGACATCGGTGCCAACGGCGGCACGACAATCGCCACGCCTCACATAGACGCCTTGGCCGCACGGGGTGTCCGGCTCACCCAGGGCTACGTCTCCCATCCGGTGTGCAGTCCATCGCGGGCCGGACTGATGACCGGGCGCTACCAGCAACGCCACGGCTGGGAGTTCAATCCGTCGGGCCGCGACCGCGTCGCGGGGATGTCCACGGAGGAACAAACCATCGCGGATGTCATGCGGGCGGCTGGCTACCGCACGGGTCTGGTCGGCAAGTGGCACCTCGGTTCCCGACCCGAGCACCATCCGGTCAACCGGGGCTTCGACGAATTCTTCGGCATGGTCGAGGGCGGGTCGATCTACATCGACGGCGATGTCCCCGGCGTCGAGTCTTGGGGCTCTCCGCGTGTCGGCCGTCCGAACAAGATCATCCGCGGGCTCGACCAGGAAGTGGTCGTCGAGGAATACCTCACCGACCGTTTTACGGATGGGGCAGTGGACTTCATCGAACGGCATGCCCGGGTGCCGTTCTTCCTGTTCCTCAGCCACAAGACGCCTCACACGCCGCTGCAGGCCACGGCCAAGTATTTGGACCGGTCCCGGCACATCGACGACGACGCGACGCGCATCTACTCAGCCATGGTCGCATCGCTGGACGACAGCGTGGGCGCGGTCGTTGCGGCGTTGGAAGGCGAGGGACTGCGAGACGACACGCTGATCGTTTTCTTGAGCGACAACGGCTGTGCTGGATACGTCGCGAACGCTTGCTCGAACGCGCCGCTCAGGGGTTTCAAGCGCCACTTCCACGAAGGCGGCATCCGCGTGCCGTTCATCGTCAGTTGGCCCAACGCCTTGCCCGAAGGTGGCGTTTTCCGACACCCGGCGGTGAGCCTCGATCTCATGGACACGTTCCTCGCTGCGGCTGGCAAAAGCGAAGTGAGCGAGGACAGCGTCAACCTGATTCCCTACCTCGATGGCACGGACATCGGCGCACCGCACGACCATCTGTATTGGCGGTCGGGACCCAACTGGGCGGTACGGGACCAGCGCTGGAAACTCATTCGCTACAACCGCACGGATTTGACGAGGCAGGATCGTGACCGTAGCGGCCGGCTCCAACCACCCGAGGGGGGATGGCCCACCGACTCGCCGCAGGGGCAGATGACGTTGCTCTACGACTTGGCCAACGACCCGGCAGAGACCGTGAATTACACGGCCAGTCGCCCGGAGGTGGTCGAGCGTCTGACCAGAGCCTGGACCACGTGGAACACCGGCAATGCGGTGGTGCCGGTATTGCCTGCGTTCCGGTCCACGCTCGTGGACCTCCACGGCGAAACCGTTCAGCTTGTATTCTAAGTCCTCCCGGCAGCGGAGCGGTGACCGCCAACAACAAACGGGGAATTGGCTATGAGAGTAAGAGTAGACGGTGCAACACTTCATGTGGAGGTCGCCGGCGACGAGAACAAACCGGCGCTCCTGCTGTGGCCGCCTGGCACATGCACCGTCCGCACCTGGGATTACCTGATTCCTAGATTGGCGGAGCGATTCCGCGTGGTGCGAATCGATATCCGTGGCCTTGGCGAGAGTTCGCCATCAGCGGACCCCGAGACGCAGTACACGTTCGAGCGTTACGCACAGGACGCCTGCGACGTGCTCGACCATCTCGGCATCGACCGCTGCCACGTTTGGTCGCAGTCCTGGGGTACGAGGCCGGCAATGGTCTTTTGCGCGTTCAACCCCCGCCGGGTGATCTCCGCGGCCCTCTACGCGGCCAACACGGACCCGGCCGATGTGCCTGCGCAACGAGCCGGGACCAAGCGGGCGGCGGAACTGCGCCGGGAAGCGGGCATCGAGCCGATTCCCATGCCTGCGGGTATCACGGAGCATCGGCATCCGGACGAAGTCGGGCCGGCGATGCGCGCTGCCCAGAAGTTCGATCTGTCGCCGATCGTGGGCAAACTCGCCATGCCCGTGCTCATCGGCACCGGCAGCCACGATCCCAACCTGGTGTCCAGCCGCGTCATCGCCGCCAACGCCCCGAACGCCAAGCTCGCCGTACTCGAAGACGTCGGACACAACGGCATGCTGGAACATCCTGAACTGGCCCTCAGTACTTTCCTCGCATTCCACGACTCGTTGGGAACGTGAGTCGACGTGGCGGAACTGTATTTGATCCGACATGGCCAATCGCAAAACAACGCCTTCGCAGCCGAGTCAAAGGCGAACACGACCGAGGAGACGCCGCGCACGTCCGATCCCAGCCTAACGCGCGCTGGCTACGCCCAGGCGAAGTGCGTGGCCAGGTATCTCGCTCAAGAAGCCGACAAGACCGATGTGCGGGACGGTACGCCGGTTGGACACGGACACGGAATCCACAAGCTTTATACGAGTGCGATGCTGCGGGCGTTGGAGACCACGGCACCCATCTCGGATGCGTTGGAGCTCACCCCCGAGATCTGGCTCGACGTCCACGAGGAGGGGGGAATCTGGCTAGACCACGGGGATGGCCGAGGGCCGATCGGCTACCCCGGCATGACGCGTACGGAGATAGAGGCGCAGTTCCCCCGCGTCGCGCTGCCCGACTCCATCACCGAGGCGGGGTGGTGGAACCGTCCCTTCGAGACGCGGGAGAACCTTGTGCGCCGCGCCGCCCGACTGGCGGATGACGTCCGTCGGCACATCGCGGGTCAAGAGTCGCGAATCGCCATCGTCAGCCACGGAACCCTGATCAGCCTGCTCATCCAGCATCTCTTGCTGGGGCAGTACGTACCGGACATTCGTTTCAGCAACCACAACACGGGCATCAGCCGGATCGACTTCGACGGCGACTCGGTGATGCTGCGCTACCTCAATCGAATCGACCACCTGCCCATGGACCTCGTCACGTAGCGACCGTGCGCCGTGGTGAAGTCGGCGCGCCAAGCGTGGGCTTTTGCCGCCACGAGGTCTTGATTTGGTGGTCTAATGGTCGGTTTGCCCCCTCGTAGTCAGGAGAGTCCGTGAAGATCACCTCGGTGAAAGCCTTCCCCGCCTCAAGTCCCACCAACGTCCCCCGAAACTTCGTTTTCGTGAAGATCGAGACCGACGAGGGCATCACCGGCTGGGGCGAAGCCACCTGCGGTCCGTTGGCCGCCGCCACGATGATCGACGAGTTCGGCAAGGTGATCACCGGCTGCGACCCCATGGAGATCGAGCGCCACTGGCAGACCCTCTACCACCACTTCCACGTTCGCGGCGGCGTCATCCAGATGTGCGCCATCAGCGGCATCGAGATCGCGCTCTGGGACATCAAGGGCCAGGCGTTGGGAGCACCGGTGTACGAACTGCTGGGCGGCCGGGTGCGCGATCGGATCTGGACCTACGGGCGCTGGGACGGACCGACGCCGGAACTCGCCGTGGAGAACGCCATGAACCACGTCGAGCAGGGTCTCACGGCGCTGAAGGGCGACCCGTTCGAACATCGCGGAATCTTCATCGACCGTGACTCGGAGGATCTCGCCATCGAAAAGATGAAGGCGGTTCGGGAGGCGGTGGGCAGCGACGTCGAGCTCCTGGTGGAGGTACACGGCAGGCTTTCGCCTTCGGACGCGATCCGGGTCGGCAACCGGTTGGAGGAATTCCGGCCGTTCTTCTACGAGGAACCCGTACCGCCGCAGAACCTCGACGCCCTGAAGAAGGTCTCGGACCACGTGAACATCCCCATCGCCACCGGGGAGCGGCTATTGACCAAGTTCGATTTCGCCGAACTGTTCCCGCTGCATGCGGTGGATCTCATCCAGCCGGACATCGTCCAGGCCGGCGGCATCCTGGAACTCAAAAAGATCGCGGCGATGGCCGAAGCACACTATGTCGGCATTCAACCCCACAACTGCTACGGTCCGTTCGCCACCATCGCGTCGCTTCACCTTGACGCGTGCACGCCGAATTTCCTGATCCAGGAAGGGGGAATCCACGCCTGGTACCAGGACGCCACGGTCGGCGACTTCCCCGTACAGAAGGACGGCTACTTCTCGTTGCCCCCCGGTCCCGGTCTCGGTGTCGCGATGAGCGAGGAGTGGCTTGCCGCCCACCCCTGGGACGACAACGCTCGGCCGTGGCGGCACCGGCAAGGCGGCAACCCCGCGCGCCAAGACGTGGAATGGTCCTAAAAGGAGTCGAGCATGTCGAAGATATTCCAAGCACCCGAAGATCCGTACCACGAGTTCTTCCGTGCCGACAGCGCGCAGGACGCCAAGGCCTGGGCCGCAGTCATGAGCTATCCGCATACGCGCGTATCGGCGACGGGAGACAGTCCCTACTACCCGACGCCCGAAGACTACGCAGCCCGCGCGTCATGGGAGGCACGCGAAGCCACCGGCTGGGTGCGGTCGGTGGGCGTCGATCCGATCCGAATCCACGAGTCCGCCGACAAGGTCCACTTGGCGGGGGGCTGGACGCGCTACAACGCGAAGGACGAGCCGATCCTCCGCAATCGGGTAACCTACATCGTGACCCGACTCGAGGGTTCCTGGGGGATTCAGGCGCGTTTCGGGACGGATTCCTTCACCGAGGGGGAAGTGCTCGATTCCTCGGCGCCGTTGGGTGTGGTCGCGGCGCACTTGGAGAATTGGGCGGCGGGCGATGTTGCCGCAGCGACGGAAACGCTCATCTATCCGTTCACCAACGTCGGCGTCGGTCGGGTCGACCGCTACGGGAGTGCATCGGAGGTTGCCGACGGACTCCATGCAGAACCACCGGAAACGGTCGACGAGCTCCGGCCGGTACTCGAGGGGAGGGACGGCATCGTCGCCGCAGCGACTTGGCGGAGCGCACGGGGCTCGTCATGCCGGGCGGTGTTTCTCGTGGCCAGACGGGAGGCGGGTTGGCGCCTGGCCGGCGCCTCGATCATCGGATCGTAGGGGCGACCCTAACGCGCCCGTCAGGGCGCGCGGTCGCCTGTCCTAGGGCAGCGCGAGGCGTCAGCCGGTGGTCACGCGAATGCGCGAGCATTCTCGACACGCGCCCGAAGGGCGCGCCGGGACGGGACAAGCCCGTCCCCTACGATGCCGCGTTCGTCTGCACAACCTGCTAGAACCCGCGCTCAGCGCATTGCCGGTTGATCTCGTCGATGATCTCGCACACGCGGATCGACTCGGCGGTGGTCCACTGCGGTAGTTCCTTCAAACCGGCCGCCATGCAGCGGTGCACGGCTTGGGCCTGGTAGGTGAAGCCGTGCTGATTGCCCCCATGCCACGTCCAGCCCTTGTAGGTAACGAGCCGTTCGCCGTTCCAGCGTGAGCCGGGCGGCTGGCCACGCGTGATGGGGGCCGGTGTCGGCACCGGATATTCGAATCGCTCCACCTGGTTGAACGGGCCGCTGCTCGGGTTGCGGTCCTGGTTCCAGTGGGTCTCGATCCAGTCGCCGGTCCAGCCTTGGTGCGGATCGAGTTCGATCACCGGTTTGCCTTCCTCCCGGCGCGTGCCGCGACGCGGTGGCCGGCCGGTACGGATCGTCACGGCACTCGGATGGTGCGACGGAGTTTCGATCGTGATGCGCCCCTTGGTGCCGATGTATTGCGACTCCTCGATGAAACGGCCGTTGGGGAAAGTGATGACAGCGATGCCTTCCTGGTCGGAGTACTGCAAGACGGCAGCGCTGGGCGATCCGCCGTGGGCGGAGTAGACCCCGTTCGCATGGGGCTGTGCTCGGGCCTTTCGGCCTACCGCGGCGATGACGGGCATTTCGTCGGCGCCGAAGCCGGTGATGGCGGGATTCAGGGCGTACACCCGGTCGGGGTAGTCCGCCTGGACGACCCGGATGTCGCCGATGTCGCCTCGTTCCATCGCGGCCCTGGCATGTTCCACGGCGGGGAAGAAACGCAGCCACATCCCCTCCCAGCACACGACGCCGGCCTTGTCGGCGGCCTCGAACGCCTCCTTGGCCTGGTCCGCCGTGTCCGTGAACGGCTTCTCGCAGAGCACGTGCTTGCCGGCGGCAATGGCCATCATCAGGTCCCGGTGGTGATCCCAGGTCTTGGACGCAATGTAGACGATGTCCACGTCCGGATCTTCGCACAGCGCTTGGTAGGAATCGTAGGCGGTGGGAATCTCGTGGGCGTCGGCGAACGCCCGGGCGCGGTCCATGTCCCGGGCGCCAATGGCGGCGAACTCGGCACCGGGAACGTCCTGCAACGACTTCACCCAGTCGGAGGAGATGGAAGACGCCGAGATGATCCCCCAGCGCAGCTTGTGGTGGATGCCGTCCTCGTTCGTCAGGCCGAGCCGAATATCCATCGGCGTGTTCATCGGGAAGCCGTTGTAGATGTAGGGGTCGTCGTTGACGTTCATGGGTGGGTCTGGCGCGTTGGCGAAAACACCGTAACGTATCGCATCTGACCGGGGTCTGCTCGCGGACCGGGCCTCACCGGGCCCCGTAGGGGACGGGCCGAGGAGCCCGCGCCGCAGAAAGGGCACGAAGTGCCGTTGCACGGCGCGGGGTCCTCGGGCGGTGGGGGCTGGGGCCAGACGGCGAGTGCGCGCCCTTCGGTCGCGTTCGAGCAGTCTGGCGGCGTTGTCCCGTCCCGTTCGAATATGCCCATGCAAAGGCGCCCGCCCTGCCGGGCGCGCTAACGTCGAAGACGGGCGACCGCGCGCCCTGACGGGCGCGTTAGGGTCGCCCCTACGAACCTGCTTTCAACAACGGATTACGAAGCTTCTCCTGTTGCTCGTAGATGCTGCCGCCCGGCACCCGGGGCAGGCTCAAGCGAACGGGCAGCTCCTTCATCCGGGGCTCTAAGGTCGGCTCGCCGCGTACGGTTCGGCTGTCGAGGTCTTCGAGGGAATCCGTACCGGGTATTAGCGGCCAGGCGTCCGTTGCGTAGAAGCCGATGAAGAACATGCGCCGCGGGCGGCTTGATTGGTTGGGCTTCGAACCATGCACCATCCGAACATGATGCAGCGTGATGCCGCCTGCCCTGACCGTGACCGATACGGCATCGTCGGGTCGGAACGCCGGGTCCGTGATCGCGCCGACGAAGAGTCCGTCCTGGTGATGGTTCCAGACCCGGCCCAGGTGGCTGCCGGGAATCACCATCAGCGCCCCGTTGTCCTCGGTCATGTCGTCGAGCGCGATGCCGACTTCGAGGATGCTGTCGTTCGTGTGCGGGTAGAACGCCCAGTCCTGGTGCCATTGCACCGCCGATCCGCTGTCGGGGTTCTTCATGTTCAGCTTGTTGTTGTGGTAGCGCAGATTGGGGCCAAGCAGGCATTCCACGATGTCCAGGATGGAACCGTGGCTGGCGTACTTGGCATAGGTCGGGTGCTTGCTGACGGGGTGCTTGATGCGCCGCAGACTGGGCGATGCCGCGCTGTGGCCGGGCTCCAGGTCGAAGATCGCGTCGTTGGCGGTGACGTTGCGGGACCTTTCGACGAACTCGTCGGTCAGGCGCCGTAGTTCCTCCAACTCCGCCACGGTCAGCACGTTCTCGATGGCGAGGTAGCCATTGCGATTGTAGGCTTCGACTTGGATTGCGCTGAGCATGGGTATCTATCGGCGGTTATGCTCGGGCGCTCGCCGTTCTGAACGCCTCGACGGCTCGCCCGATTGCAGGGTGCCAGTCGTCCGGCAGGTCGGACCCGGCCCGGGAACGGGCCAGATAGTCGGGAAATCGTTCAACAAGCTCATCCAGGGCCCACTCGAACGGGTTGGGCGAGTCGATCATCTGAACGGGTTCATCCAGGTAGGAGATGCCGAGGTGAACGTGCGGCACGTTGTCGAAACAGTCGAAGCGCAGGATTTCCCGGTCCTGTCCTTCCACGGGACCAAAGACGTGGATCGTCGGGCCCTGGTCGCCGGTGACGTGCCGATACACCATCGCCAGTCGATAGGAACCCACCCGGTCCTCTACCGCATCGGTGAGATCCGGCTGGGTGAAGCGTCTTTTTGCCATGGCAGATCTCCGTTGAAGGTTGATGAGTGTGCCGTTAGTCGTCCGACGGATGGGCGTCAATGCCGCTCGAGCGCAATGTCCACGCAATGGATGATGCCGGTGAATTCGAAGGGCGCCGGGTAGAGGTCCGTGCTGGGAGCATGGCGGTCCAGACCGACATCCACGCCGCGCATCTTCGACATTCGCGTGACGTCCGGGACGTCGACCGAACCGACTTCCTGGCCATCCTTCCGGAGGATGATTGTCCCCGTGTCGTCCTCGCCCCGTTCAAAGCGCAAGCCGACGCTCGTACGACCCGTCGGGAGCGCCGTATTCGATCGGGCTGTGATGGCGTTGCCCAGCACGTTGAACACAAGGCACAGCGCCGCATCCTGGATGAAAAGCGAGAATCCATCCAGGAACGATCCCTGGGTGTAGATCACGCCCTCGGTCGCCGCGTCCGGAATCTCGATGTCTGCAGTCAGTGACCAGTTGCCCCGTCCCAGGGTTGGCGACTGTGCCCGGGGGACGTGCGCCATCGGTGGGACGAAATGGTAGGTGGGCGCGTCGCGTCCTGGGGGGCGGCGCCACCCGTGGCGATCGTCTAAAGGCAGCACGCCGTGGCGTCCCGCTTCGACCCACCACATGTCGATCATCTTGCGCAGGCGATCGGGCTCCGCTGCCGCCAGGTCGTTCGTCTCCGAGAAGTCCCGGTCGAGATCGTACAGTTCCCATTGTTCCTTGTCGTAGTCCTCGTCGGGCTCGTGGCGGCTGACCGCCTTCCAGCCGTCGTGCCAGAGGCCGCGTTTGCCCAGCATCTCGAAATGCTGAATCGGCTTTCGGGTCGGGCAGTTCCCGTCCCCGAAGGTATACGCGAGGCTCGTTCCCGCAATCGGCATCTGATCGTAGCCGCCATAGCTCGACTTGGGCTCGACGTCGAGAATCTCGAGTATCGTGGGAGCGATGTCGGTGACGTAGTGGAACTGGCCGCGCACCGCGCCGGCATCTTCGATGTGGCGCGGATAGCGAACGATCATTGGAACGCGCACGCCGCCGCCGTGCGTGTCCTGCTTGTACCACCTGAGCGGCGTGTTCCCCACCTGCGACCAACCCCAGGGGATGTCGCTGTTGCTCTTCGGCCCGCCGATGTCGTCGAGTTTCTCCTGAATCGCATCGAAGTCCTCTTCGGGCTCGGGTCGACCGATGGTCTCGCCGAGGGTCAGTCCGCTTCTCGTCGCGTTGCGGGCCCCGCTAGGACCGGCGTTCATCACCCCGAAGGGTCCGCCGTTCTGGCTCGTGCCGTTGTCCGCAGTGAGAATCACCAGCGTGTCGTCGAGTACGCCCATGGTGCCGAGATGCCCGATCAAGCGACCGATCTCTGCATCGGTGTGTTCGAGGAATCCCGCCCAGGCCTCCTGCAGGCGGCACACGAACTTCCGCTCGTTCTCCTTCAGCGTTTCCCAGGGCTTCACGCCGGGATTCGCCGGTGCCAGGCGGGTTCCGGGCGGAACGATGCCCAGTTCGACCTGCCGTTCGAAGTAGCGCTGACGCAGGACGTCCCATCCCTCGTCGAAACAACCGCGGTACTTGTCGATGTAGGCCTTCGGTGCCTGATGCGGGTAGTGCATGGCACCGGTGGCGAAATACATGAAGAAGGGCGTGTCCGGATGGATCGACTTGAGGTCGTCGACGAACTCGATGGCGTGGTCCACCAGGTCCTCGGTGAGGTGGTAGCCCTCGTCCGGGGTCCTCGGCGGGTAGACGGGATGATTGTCGTAGGTCAGCTCGGGGTGGAACTGGTCGGTCGCGCCCGGCAGGAACCCGTAGAACCGGTCGAAACCCCGGTTCAACGGCCATTCGTCGTGGGGGCCGGCGGCGGAGTTGTGTTCGGTGGGGTTCAAGTGCCACTTGCCGAGGGCGAAGGTGGCAAAGCCCTCCTCGCCGAGCATCTCCGCCAGGGTGGCGGCGTGGCGGGTGATTCGGCCCCGCTGGTTGGGATAGCCGTTGTCGCCGAAGGTGGTGATCGTCGCGATGCCGACGGCATGGTGGTTGCGCCCCGTCAACAACGATGCCCGGGTCGGCGAGCACAGGGGCGTGACGTGGAAGTTGCTGTAGCGCAGTCCGTTGGCGGCGAGCGCATCCATGTTGGGGGTGTCGATTGTCGAGCCGTAGCAGCCGAGGTTGCCGAAACCGGTGTCGTCCAAGAGGATCACGAGGACGTTGGGCGCGTCCCGCCGCGTGGTGGGTGCGATCCAGTCCGGTACCGAGTCCTTGACCGTAATCCCGATCGTGCCGCGGAAGTCTCTTAAAGCCATTGTCTACCTTACCTTTGTGTTGCTGTACGGCGCAGAAGTAGCACCGGCTTTGTCCGGGTCGATCCACCAGCTGTCGAGGATACGCACCGAACTGCCGACCAGGTACTCGTACTTCGCGACCGCCTCTCCCTTGGGCCGCGCGAACTTGTCCCAGCGCACGAACCGTTCTTCGTCGGGGATGTTCAACGGGATGTGGTAGAACCCCCATAGCAGCACGCGATCCAGCGCCCGGCAGGCCGTCATCGCCTCTTCCAGCGACCCCACCGTCCGCTCCGCGTGGTCGATGAGCGCGTCGACGATCGGGTTGCGCAGCCCCGCCATGTTGCCCCCCAGTTCCAGGTCCGCGGTCCCGGAACCGAAATAGCTCTCAAGTTCCCCCAACGGGGGATTCAGGAAGTCGTGCCCGCGGACATAGGCGTCGAAGTCGCGTTTTCTCAAACTGTTCACCCAAGCCACGTTGTCGAGCAGTCGCAGACGGGCATCGATGCCGAGGGTTTTCAGGGACTCGATGTAGGGCAGTAGAATCCGACGCTGCGAGGGATTCTGCGTCGTCAGTTCCAGTTCGAATGGTTGACCTGCGGCGTTTACCAGGCGTCCGTCCTCAAGGGTCCAGCCGGCTTCGGCAAGCAGGCTACGTGCTCTTTCAAGTGCCGTGCGGTTCAATCCGGTGGCGTTGGAGACCGGCAGGCGAAACGCCTCCATGAACACCCGTTCGGGCAGGCGGTCGCGGTAGGGGGCAAGCACGGCCAGTTCGGCCGGGGTGGGAGGTCCGGTTGCGGCAAACGGCGAATTGGCGAAGTAGCTCGTCGCGCGCGTCTGCGAACCGTACTGGAAAACGCGGTTCTGCCACTCGAAATCCAAGGCCACGGTCAGCGCTTCGCGGACGCGGACGTCCCGCAGTCTTGGCCGATCGAGATTCAGCACGATTCCCGTCGCGAGGCCAATGAACTTCTGCACCGATCGCGTTTCCATGACGAGCGACCCGGTCGCCAGCGCCGGTATGTCGTAGGACGCGACCCAATGCCGAATATCGGTCTCGAAGTAGATGTCGAACAATCCTTTTCGAATTGCTTCCCTCGCGACCGTCGCGTCGCGATAGACGTCGTAGCGGATCACATCGAAGTTGTATCGACCTCGGTTGACCGGGATGTCCCTTCCCCAGTAGTCCTCGACGCGCTCGTAGCGGACAAAGTCGGCGTCGAAATCGGCCACGCGATAGGGACCGCTGCCTACCGGCGGTACCAGGGTCGGCGTGCTCGAGTCCTTGCCGGCGTAGTAGTGCGCCGGTCGGATCGGGAACCAGGTCAAGGCCACCAAGTTCGCATTGGTGAACGCGCGCCGGTGGTGAATGATCAACTCCCTGGCGTTGACGATCTCCAGCGCTTCGATCCATGACTGGAGATAGACCTTCCCGAAGGCTCGCTTCAACAGTTCGTCGTAGGAGAACCTCACGTCCTCCACCGTCACGGGCACGCCGTCGTGCCAGCGCGCCTTGTCGTTGAGCCGGATGAAAAGGGATCGCCGGTCGGCGGACAGGGCCACGCCGTCGGCAAGCTGGCCGTAGAGGCCTGACAGTTCATCCGCCGAACGGATCATCAGCCGGTCGACGGTTCTCCCCAAGCCCTGTGCGCCCGGCACGCCGGTTCCCGGCACGCCGGTGAAGTTCCGGATCGGGTTGGTTGCCGCGAGCCTCAGTTCGCCGCCCTTCGGCGCGTCGGGGTTGGCATATTCGAAGTGCTCGAAATCGGCGGGGTACTTCAGCTCATGCAAGAGCGAAATGCCGTGCCGATAGGCCGGCTGTTCCGCCATGGATGGGATCGCCAGCAGCAGGATCACGCCGAGCAGGCAACGTTTGTGCAGCAAGGGCCACCTCACAAGGGCCACGGCTTTGCACTTCCTAGTTGAACGGCATCACAACCGACCTGTTGCCGCAGTCCTGATCCGCGATGGCATGGTGGTAGGGGATCGGCTCTGCAATGGCATGCGCCGCTCCGGCCGGATTCGAACCGTATCTTTCCGGAATGACCGTGCCCTTCCGGGCGAGCCTTGCGGCCAACGAGATTCTCCCGGATCGTATGTCGGCGTTCCTTCGGAGCTCCGGGTTGGGGGTGCCGAAGTAGCCCGGACGCCAGTCCTCCTCCCTGTGTCCGTAGGCCAGGCTGCGATGCAGCAATGCGGAATGGAAGACCGCGAACTCGCCTCTTCTGAGCGTCAGCGGGGTGATCCTGTCATGGACCACCTCGGGCATTTCGTCGAACAGACGCGGCATGTCCCGGTCGAAACCGTCGATGGGCAGATGCGATCCCCTTATGTATTCGATCCTGCCGTGTTCCATGCCGAGATCCGACAGGGCCACGACAAAGGAGAAGTGATTGCTGGTGTCGTAGACTCTGATCGGATCATCGCCGTTCTCGATGATGCGATCGTGGTGCCATCGGTTCTCGCCGACGCCCTCGTACTTCGGAAAGAACTTCGTCTGCCAGAGCACGAGATCCCCGCCGAAACATTCGGCCACCACGGACTGCAGGTTGGCATCGAGAAAGAGCTTTCTCACCACGCCGAACGCCATGTGTCTGTTGATCAACGTGGTGTGGCGGAGCTCCTGCCCGGCAAGCGTCGCCAGTGAGTTCTGCGCCCGTTGCAGTGCCTGTAGGCCGATGGCCACCTCGGATACCGCGTCGAGTATCGACTTGTCGGCCAACTCGAACGGCCCTGCGAGGCCATCCCGCTGCAATTGACCGAGGAAGCGGCGCATCTGCGTCGGAGTATTGCGGCCTCGTTCCATTGCTATTTCGGTATCCCGCATGTGCCTACTCCGATTTCACCGCGATCTCAAATGTCTTTTCGGGACTGTCGCGGTAGCCGATCCTGGAGACCCGTGTCCTCAAGCGATGGTTCCCGACGGGCAGCCGGATTGGCCCGGTGTAAACCCGCCAAAGGGATGTCTCGCCGTCGTCGAGCGTGTGGCAGATGCTGCACCCCTGGGTGGGACTGAACAATTGCAGCCGGTGGTTGTGCGGCACCCTGAACGCATCCGGTGCCGGCGCTTGCCCGTACGAGTCAGCCGTGAACACGAGGCACCGGGCTTCGGTGCAAACTGGCTTTTCGCCGTTTGGATAGTGGATGGCCTTCATGACCCGTTCGTCGACCACCCCAAGGTCCCCGGTTTCCTTCTGCCATGCATCGAGTTCTTCGCGCATGCCCTGCAGCAGATCTCGATGGCCTGCGTCCTCGGCGAGGTTGTGCACTTCCCAAGGGTCTTTCTGGACGTCGTAGAGTTCCTCGACGGGTCGGGTTTCGGCAAACATGATGGACTGCGTTTCGTTCAATTTGCCTTCCATCCAGGCGCGGTACCACTCCTGCATGATCGGGTGGCGGTTGCGGAACGAGTTCCAGAGCAGGTACGGCTTCTCGGGGAAATAGTTCTTGATGTACTTGTAGCGCGTGTTCCGGACCGCCCTGACCATGTCGTAGTCGGCATCTGAACGGTCGATGGATGCATGGACGTACTGCCTTTCGGGCCCAGCATCCCTGCCCAGGAATGCACGACCCTGCATATGCGGCGGCACGGTGATTCCGCAAGCGCTGAGCATCGTCGGACCCAGGTCAACGGTACTGACGAGCCTGTCGCTGGTGGTGCCGGGTTCGATCGACCCCGGCCACCGGATGATCATCGGCGAGCGTATTCCCTGGTCGTAGGGGAAGCGTTTCCCCCGGGGCATCGGCCCGTGATCGCTCCAGTGCACGATGATCGTGTTGTCGACCAGACCGTCTTCCTCTAGCTGCTTGAGCAACACGTCCATCACCTGGTCGCACAAGGCGATGTTGTCGTAGTCCTTGGCGATGCTCTTTCTAACCTTGGGCGTGTCCGGATAATACGGTGGCACCTCGACGGCATCGGGGTCGGTGGCCTGCGTCCGCCTCGGTGCCACGTAGTTGAACGGCCAGTCGCGGTCCTCCTCCCACATGCCCGATTCGTGGGTGAACTCGGGGTTGAATACGGCGAAAAAAGGCATCGTCGAATCGGGCCGGTTCCGCCAGTGAGCAGTGTCGGAACAGTCGTCCCAGGCGGCGAACGGCGGTTCGAACTGGTAGTCCGTCTTGACGTTGTTGGAGCAGTAGTAGCCCTCTCGCCGGAAGTACTCGCCCAGGCACTTGACGTAGTGCGGCGCCGGTGCATCGTAGGCCCGGCCGCGGGTAGTCCTCATGTGGTGGGCACCGATGCTGGTCGGATACATCCCGGTGATCACCGCCGCCCGTGCAGGCGCGCAGATCGGCGCCGTCGAGAAGGCATGCGGATAGATGCACCCTTCGGATGCCAGCCGGTCAACAGCCGGCGTGCTCGCGACCGGGTCGCCATAGCAGCCGTAGAGCGGCAGGCAGTCCTCGAAACTGATCCATAGAACGTTGGGTTTGTCCGCCACTGGCGCGGCCTCCTTACTCGCGACTCTTGGTTGGCCCATTAGCATAGACGCTGCGAATTGGTGTTCCCCTACCACCGGGTCGCGAGCATCCCCGTCCGAGGCCGGCGCGCCAATGGCGTCTGGCCGGGGAGGAACCGGACTAGCTGGGCGGTACAGTCTTGATCGGCCGTCGCGCGTCCGCCTCGATGGCGCTCAGCCGGGCGTCGAATCCCACCATCGCGGCGCGGATCGCCGCGACGTCGACCTCCACGGAGCGGAGGCGGTCGTCGAGGCCGGCAATATCCGACGAGAGCTCTGTGCGGACCTTGTCGATGTCGTTGCGCAGATCTCGGCGGACTTCGTCGATGTCGTTGCCGAGATCTCGGCGGAGTTCGTCGATGTTGTTGCCGAGATCCCGGCGAACTTGGTCGATGCTGCCCGCGAGGTTCGAATGGGCCGTCTGCATCATCGTGCCCAGGGTCAACGCCGCAGTCACGACGGTCGTCAACACGGCGATCGTCCTTCCGTCTAGCCATGCGGGTAGGATCAGCCGGGCGCTTCGGGTCGGTTCGTTGGTGGCGGTGGCTTCTCCTGTTGTCATTGCTGCGTACTACCGAGTCTGTGGAGTGCGGCCATGATGCCGCACCCCGTAACGCCCGTATGCCGGACATTACCACTACGGCGGGTAAGAAATCTCTCACGCCCGGTCCAAGGGCCTGCTTGGGCCAGCCCCAACTACTGCGGCGTTGTCCGTGCCCGCCGAGTCCCGCCGCCTTGGTTCAAAACCCGCGTTAAGCGTTGGCTCCGTTGGGTTGCGTTTCCCTGGTGACGGCCTAAGCGACGAGCCGACCACCAGGGAAGTAACGACGCCTTACAGCTTGTAGCGCACGCCCAACTGGAACCGGCGCCCGGCGTTGATCGCGCCCGCGAAGTGATCCTGGGTGCCGGTCCCCAACCGATGGTAGTAGTAGACGTTCTCGTCGGTCAGGTTGATGGCTTCGACGGCGAACTTGAGCTTGTCGTTCAGCGCATAGCTGAGCGCCGCATCGAGTTGGCTGTACGGCTCGACGAACGTGGGGTGCGGCTGCCAGGCGACGCCGATGTTGTCCAGGAACTCGTCGCGGAAGTTGTGCGACACGCGGCCGCTCCAGGGACCCTTCTCGTAGAACACCGTGAAGTTGACCGTGTTGTCGGACAAGCCCGGAACGCTGTACGAGGCATTCGTCTTCTGGCTTACGAAATCCGACCCGGAGTTGATCAACGTGTAGTTGGCGATCACGCCGAGCCCGTCGAATGGCGGCGGCAGCAGGCCCTCCATCGTCCGCTGGAACGAAAGCTCCAAGCCGACCAGGCTCGAATCCGCCGTGTTGAGCGGCGTGAAGTGGTCGAGTACCAGGGGCGCGTTCGTTATGGGGTCGATGATGTTGGGGAACGGGACTGACTCGAAGTCATCCTGAATGAACCCTTCCATGTTCTTGGTGAAGAGGCCCACCGAGAAGATCGAGTAGTCCGCGAAATACCACTCCACGGCCAGATCGAACTGCACCCCGATGGTCGGGTCGAGTTCGGCGTTGCCGCCCCGCATGGTGCGGTTTCTTGGCTGAACGCTCAAGTTGGGGCGCGTTCGGCCGAAGTCCGGTCGACTCATCACTTTGGCGACCGACAGCCGGATTACGAGGTCGTCCCGCGGATCGAGCCGGACATTGAAGGACGGCAGCAAGTGCTCGTATGCGTGTCCTTGACTGATGAACTCCGGGGCGCCTATGAGGATCTCGGGTGCCGTCTCGTCGCTGAAGTCGATGCCGTAGGGCTGCGCGACTTGCCCCTCCGAGCTGGTGTCGTTGTCGACGTACCGCACGCCGGCATTGCCGGAATACGGTATGTCGCCCAGTTCGCCGCTGAACGTGACCATGGCGTACAACGCGGTGCTGTCGTCCTCGTGGTCGACGTCTTCGTTGAAGCGGCCGGACGTGTATTCGTCGAGGGACTTGCCGGTTCCCGTGTTGAACCCGCCGCCGGCCCGGATCTCGTCCGCCCGGGTGATGAAGGCGTCCTGCAGGGCGTAGAAGGGCGGACTGAGAACCCGGTTGGGGATGTCCGCCCCGATGGCGTCCAGGAAGTCCGCATTCGCGGGGAATTCGAGGCCGCCGCCGAAATCGGAGATCGGATCGTTGATGAATGCCCTGCTGTTCAGATACCTGGACCGGTCTCGGCGTTCCTGGCTGTAGGACCGGAAGCCGACCTGGACCGTGTCGAGCCAGTCGCCGCCGAGTTCGTAGGTCGCATCCACCCTGAACTGGATGTTCGAATCGTCGACGATGTGCTCCTGCACCGACTGTTTCACGACGTAGAAGAAACCGGGGTCGTCCAAGGGCGACGTCGAGGTCAGCGAGGGAATCCCGCCCGGGCCATTCTGGCGGTAGGTCATCTGGGCCCGCGGGTTCCGCATCAGCGCGTCCCGATTCATGATCGGCGCTTCCGTGTCGGACACCGCCACGTCGAAGTTGAGGGACAGCCTGTCCGTTGCCTGCAGCTGCAGGTTGGCGCCGTAGTTCACGGCCACGTTGTCGACCTCCTCGGTGGCGTGCTGCATGAACGCGCCCGCGCCAGAGGTAGAAACCATGGAGAAGATGCCGGTGCCGTTGTCGTCGTAGCGTTCCGCGGCGGTGATCCTCGGATGACCCTGGGACAGGCGGAAGGACCGCCAGTAGTCGATCTCCGAGGCCTCGTTCTTGGTATAAAGCATGTCGAAAGTCACATCGACACGGTCGGAAGGCTGGAATTGCAGGGCGGAGGAGATGTTCAGGCGGTCCCGGTCCGTGAGATGCAGTTCCCCGTGGATCTGTTTCGGGTAGTAGCCGGTTCCCACCTCCGTAACGCTGCCGTCGGGGTTGTTGATCACCACCGGCAGAGGATTGTTGATGAAGCCGTAGTGGTGAATGGAGTCCGAACGGAAGACCCGGTTGTCCCACTGCGCCGAGACCATGAAGCCCACTGTCTCGCTTAGCGTATCGCTGAACAGCCCGAACACGCCGGGCGCGGTGTCGTCCGCGAGCTCGTTGATGGTGGAGTCCAGCGCGAAGGCGATGTGCCGCTCGCCGAGTTCCAGGGGCTTGCGCGGCTGGATGTCAACGAAGCCGCCGAGTCCGCCTTCCACGTGGTCGGCCCGGGGCGACTTGTGCACCTCGACGGCCTGTACCAGCCCCGCCTGGAAGGCGTCGAAGCCGACGACTCGGGATTTCGGGTTGGTCTGACCCCGGCCGTCGTGGCTTCCCGGTGCGTTGTTGGACGCCGAGACACGCCCGGCGATGGTCGTTTGCACGAATTGGGGACCGAGTCCGCGGACGCTGACGAACTTGCCCTCGCCGCTCTTGCGGTCGATGGCGACGCCGCTGATCCGTTGCAGTGCCTCGGCCAGGTTCTGCTCCGGGAATGCCCCGATGTCTTCCGCGGTTATCGCGTCGACGAAGTGGTCCGCCTGTCGCTTGCGTTCCAGCGACTGCTCGAGGCTGGTGCGGATGCCGCGGACGATAACCACTTCGACGTCGTCCTCGTCGTCGGCTGCCTCGTCCTCCGCCTGCTCCTGGGCGAGCGCGTTGCCCCCCAGTAGCATGGCGGCGCCAGCCATGATGCTCCGGATAGCCAGATGTGGCTTGTTCTTCGGTGACATGCTGTCTTTCCCCTTCTACAACGACGTTCCCGTGGTCCGGTTGATCCGGGCACGGCCTATGGTTGGGATGCCATCCCCCATGTAGCGTAGACGTAGTCTACGGCGTTTCCCTCACCTGTGACTTGGCGTCCCGTTTGCCCGTTGAAGGCGCGGACCCTAAGATGGCCACTGTGTGGGAAACGGACCCTGGATGACTCCGGAACAACCAGACCTGACGCCGACAGGTACGGAACGGTTTGCGACGCTGGCGCAGGAGTACCGTTCCGCGCTCAAGCGGTATTTCGGCAAGCGCGCGCGTCAGCCCGCGGACGTCGAGGATCTTGTTCAAGAGGTGTTGCTACGGCTGGCCGTTCGTGGCGATTGGGACAGCATCGGTCAGCCGGAAGCGTACCTGATGCGCACCGCCACCAACGTGTGGCGGGACTATCTTCGCAAGAAGGAAACGCGTGCCGGAGACGGGCACGAGGAATTTACCGAGGGCCACCTGTGGGCGGAACACGGTCCTCCGGATGAGGTGGAGGGCATCGAGTCGGTCGATGCGATACTCCGGGCACTTGCCGAATTGCCGGAACGTACGCGTCAGGTTTTTGTGCTCTGTCGCGTCGAAGGTATTAGACAGAAGCGTGTTGCGAGAAGACTGGGTGTCTCGGTGAGCGCCGTGGAGAAACACATGATCAGGGCGATTGCCTACCTTGCATCGCGCCTGGGCGGGCGATGAGATGAAGCTGGGTCGTCCGCACACGGCGCCGACCGGTTCGGTGGAGGAGGCCGCCGCGTACTGGGTTATGCGGCTGGACTCGCCCGGCTGCGCACCGTCCGACCGGGCGGCGTTCGAGAAGTGGCGCGCCACGCACCCGTCCCACGGCCGGGCATACGCAAGTGCACGGCGGGCCTTGGCGGTGGTTGACCAGCATCTGGGCAGCGCAGAGTTGACCGGTCTTGGCGAGCGCGTGTTCAGGGAGACGGGCAAGTCGCCGAAGCCGTTGCGCCGCTATGCGGGGATTGGGTTCGCAGCCGCCTGTTCGCTGATCCTGGGTGTGCTGCTGTACCCGCCAAACCCCACTGACCCTGGGCTCGATCAGCAACCGCACATTGCCGCCGGCACGTTCGAGACCGGTGTCGGCGAGCGCTCCACCGTTGGATTGTCGGATGACTCGTCGGTGACGCTGAATACCGACACGGTGGTCGAAGTGCGTTTTGGCGAACATTCCGACATTCGGCGACTGGTGCTGGTGCGCGGACAGGCTCATTTCGAGGTGGCGAAGGATCCGCGACCGTTCGAGGTGCTCGCGGGCGGTCGGCGTATCGTGGCGATGGGCACGGCTTTCGATGTTCGGATCGACGCCGAACTCGGTGTTCTGGTGACGTTGCTGGAAGGTCGCGTCGCCGTGGACGAGGCGACTCGGGGCGCTACGGCACTCGCGCCAACGCGGAATTCCGTCGGCGTTGGGGCGTCGGGTGGGACAGTCCTCAACGCCGGTGAGCAACTGATTGCGAGGCGGAACGAACCCCCGAGGGTGGTCACGGTGGACATGGAGCAGGTCGCTGGCTGGCGCGCAGGCCAGCTTGTGTTCCGGGACGATCCGCTGCGGGATGTGATCGATGAGATCAATCGCTACAGCACGAGGAAGCTCGTCCTCGATGACGATGAACGACTCGATGGCATCCAGATTGGCGGGGTCTTCAAAACCGGCAGTACGGAGTCGTTTCTGGCAGCGGTGGCGGAACTCTATCCCGTCGAAGCCCATCGCCTTGGACCCAACCAGATCGCCTTGGTCTGGGTTGACGAGGCGTCCGGCAGGCAAGGTTCAGCGCAGCAGGAAGACTAACGCCAGCGGTCGGCGCCGCAGCAGTAGGGGGTCAGCGCAGGTGGTTGGAGCTGTCGGAATTAGAACCGTGCTCCGGGCAGCGGCCGCGATGCTGGTGGTCGGGTCTGCTGCCGCCGCCGCATCGGATACCGACCAGGCTGCCGATGGGACGGGCACCGTCCAGTTTCACATCGAGGCACAGGACTTGGGCAGTGCGCTCAACGAGTTCGCGCTGCAGAGCGGCAAGGAAATCCTGTTCGTCGAAGACGAGATTGCCGGCAAGTCGACCTCTGAGGTCTCCGGCAGCTATCACCCAACAGCGGCACTGGAGCAGTTGCTGGCCAACACCGGGCTGGGTTACCGGATCAACGACCTGGACACCATCCTCGTGGGAAACGAGATCCGCGTTACGACGGGCGAGGATGCCGACGGATCGGGGCCTGGGTCCAGGAACGTGATGCAGCGCGTCGCCGCAGGGGTTGCTTCCGTATTGCTGGGGAACAGGGAGTCTTCGGACGAAACGCTGGGCACGTCGTCGGGGAAGATCGAAGAGATCGTCGTCGTCGGCATTCGGGCCAGCCTGCGCCAGTCCCTCGACCGGAAGAGGAACGCCGATCACTTCATGGATGCCATCACCGCCGAAGACATCGGGGCGTTTCCGGCGCAGAATCTCGCCGAATCCCTGCAGCGGGTGAGCGGCGTCGCGATCGACCGCAAGAGCGGCGAGGGGGCGTTCGTCAGCGTCCGGGGGCTCGGACCGCAGTTCGTGCAAACGACCATCGGCGGGCGCGTCGCGGCGTCCAACGTCGCGCCGGGCAGCCACGACGGCCGGGGCGCGACCAATACCAAATCCCGCGCCGTCGGCTTCCACGCGTTCCAAACTGGGCTCGTACAGGCCGTCGAGGTGCACAAGTCGCCCCGGGCCGATCACGTGGAGGGGGGACTCGGGGGATTCGTGGACATCCAGCCGCACAAACCCTTCGACTTGGGCAAGCGGCATGTCGTACTCGCAATGGACGCCACGATCAACGAGTTGGCGGGAGACACGGCGCCCGGCGTCTTTGCCCTCGTCAGCGACGTATTGAGCGACTCGCTCGGATTGATGGTGTCGGCGCAGTGGGACAACCGGAACTTCCGGACGGATTCCTTTCACCAGTACGGGTTTCTCGGCGATCCCAGAACGGTGACCATCGACGGCGTGGAAGTGGGGAGTGGCTACTATCCGAGCCAACTGCTCGGCGAACTGCATCTGACCGACCGAGACCGGCTGAACGTATCCTCGTCCCTGCAATTCCAGCCTTCGGACCGGGTCGACTTGACCTTCGAGGTGCTGTTCACGAGCAACTCAAGCGACGAGGTCGATTTCTGGCGGTCCTTCCGCATCGCACAGGGACATCCGTGGATCACCGGCGCGACGCTTGCCGACGACAACGGCACCGGCATATTCACGATGATCTCGACCGACGGTGGCGGCGCGTTCATGCAGCACGCCACGGAGGCGGTCGACAACGAAGCAGTGACCTACGGCGCAAACCTGCGGTTCCAGGCCGCCGAAGGGCTTTCTGTCGACCTCGATCTCACGGTCTCCGATACCGAAGCACCCATCACGAACCGGGATGCGCTGATGCGCAACACCCGCACGCAGATGACCTACCACAAGAATGGCTCTGGCAAGCTCCCGTCCTTGTCGTCGACCTCCCCGTTGACCGACGTCAACCACTGGAGCGTTGTGAAGCAGTCGATCCAGAAGCACCGCGTCGACGACCGGATCACCCAGTTCCGCGCGGACGCCACCTACGCGGTCGACGGCGACTGGCTGGACACGGTCCAGGTGGGTGTCAGAACGTACCGGCAGTCCCGCCGCGACAGGGCGAGGTACCTCAACAGCCGGGCGTTCATCGACCAGCCGATCTCGGACTTCGGCGGATCCAGCCCATTCCCTGCGGAGTCGGATTTCCTGAGCGCTTTGGGCATTGATTTCCCGTCCCCCGTTCTCAATCCGAACTTCGACGCCCTTCAGGAGACTTTCGTCACGAGGGCGGACGACATTCGCGCCGGGGCCGGGTTCAACACCGGAACCGGGAAGTCCCTCGATGAGTTCGCGTCGGGCCGCTTCAACGAAGACCTCAATCACGACGACGACGGCAACGCGATCTACGCCATGCTCACGTTCAGCGGCGAGTTCGGCACGACGCCGTATTCCGGCAACTTCGGTGTTCGCTATGTGGACAACAGCACCGGGTCGGTCGGGGAGATCACCCGACCAGTCGACATCGACTACTCCGACCCGTCAAGTCCCGAAGTGCTTCTGTCCGAACCCGAATACGTGAACGTCGGCCACGACTACACCGAGGTATTGCCTTCGCTGAACCTGCGATTCGATCCCAACGACGAAGTCGTCGTTCGGGCTTCGGTGGCGAAAGTGCTGAGTCGCCCCCGTTACCTTGACCTGAACCCGCGCCTGACGGTCCAGGCAAGGCCCCGCACCATGCGGGGCGGCAACGGCCAGCTCGATCCGACCACGGCGGTGCAGTTCGACCTGGCATTGGAATGGTATTTCGCGGACTACTCGATTGCCTCGGTCGGCGTCTTCACGAAGGATATCGAAGCATTCGTTCAACCGGACATCGTCCCGACCCCGTTTCCCGGGGTGATCGATCCCGAAACGGGCAATCCCCTGGTGCTGACGGCTTTCATACCGTTGAACACGGGCAAATCGAGCATGACGGGGATCGAACTGGTGTTTCAGCGGGCGTTTGCGGATCTGCTGCCGGTGCCTTTCGACGGCCTGGGCGTAGTCGCCAACTACACCTACATCGATTCCGGGTCGGATTTCGCCAACGAGAAAACGGGTGCCTCGTATAGCATTCCGGGGCTGTCCGAGAGTACGGTCAACTTCACGCTGTTCTATGAGAAGGGGCCTTTGAGTGCGCGGGTTTCGTACAACTTTCGAGACGATTTTCTCGACGACATCCAGGGCGGCTTCTCGGGCCACCCCTATTTCGTCGAGGCCTACGAGCAGTTCGACGCCTCGCTAAACTACTCGCCGACCGAAAAACTCTCGTTCTCATTGGAAGCGATCAACCTCGCCGACGAAAATGTCTACTACTACAACCTGCTGGGAACCGGCACGGACAAGCACTACTCGAGTGCGATCAACGCCGGTCGACGCTTTCAATGCGGTGTTCGGCTAAAAATCTAGTCCTCGCCTTAGTGGCCTTGGCGACGGGATGTGCCATGGCACCCTCGGCGACGCTGGCCGACGCCAGCGGGGACCGAGCCGTGGTCCGGATCGGCTACGACGTTATCGGACCCGGCATCGAGGTTGCCGAGACGTCCGCCGGTCTTGTCGCGAAGGACCACTGCGCGACCCTGGGCAAGTCATACGAGTTGGTCTGGTCGAAACGCGAGGCGCGGGACCGCCGCAGAGGCGAGTACGTCTTCTTCTACGCCTGCGAGCGTCAAGAGGAACGTCTTCGTGACCGCAAGGCCATCGACTCGACGCCGGACAAAGACATCCGCGAACTTGCCCTGCCGATGATCGAAACATCCCACGCCGAGGCACGCCGGCACCGTCGATGACAACGCCGTTCCCCGGTCGACTCCGCTCTTGTGCTACGGTTCGACGCCTCGTAGGGGCGACCCTTGTGGTCGCCCGCAGGGCTTTGGCAGTTCGGTCCAGACCGGCAGGTGACAACATGGGCGCAACCTACGTTGACGTGACGATACGGAACCCGGCCCAGCCGGAAAGGACTTGGACCGGCCCCTTTCTGGTCGACACCGGTGCGTTCGACTCGCTGGTGCCGAGAACCCACCTGGAAGCGATTGGCCTCACGCCCCGCGGCCACCGGGAATACACGCTTGCCGATGGCCGAACGCTGTCCCTGGACATTACCGTTGCCGAGATCGAATTCGAGGGTGAACGTGTCGGCGGTACGGTCGTGTATGGCGACGAGGGCGCAGAGCCGCTCCTAGGGGTTACCGCGCTGGAATCCGGCGGATTCGAGGTGGACCCGCGCGAGGAACGGTTGAAGCGCCTCCCCGCCGTGCTGCTAAAGCGACTCCGATGACGTGAGGCTCAGTCGCGCCGACGCGGTGCGGCGCCGACCCGAGCCATTCCCCCGTCCACCGCGACGACTTCCCCCGTCACGTAGCGCGACGCGTCGCTGGCGAAGAACAGCACGACGTCGGCCACGTCGTCCCCGTAGCCCCAGCGTTTGAGCGCGATATTGTCTTCGAGCCGCGCAATCAGACCGGGTATGTTCTGCCGGTCCGACTCCCAGATGGCCGTGGCGATCAGTCCCGGGCAGAGCGAATTGACGCGGATCCCGTAGGAACCCCAGTCGGTCGCAAGCGCCCGGGTCATGGCATCGACCGCCCCCTTCGTGCCGGCGTAGGCGACCCGTCCCAGCGGACCGCGCAGGCTTGCGATGGAGGAGATGTTGATGACCGAGCCGCCACCGCGCTCGATCATCGACGGCCCGAGGCCCACAGTCAGCATCAACAGCGATCGGACGTTGATGGAGAACACGAGATCGAAGTCGTCCTCGGTCAACTCCTCGGGTTTGCGGCGCATCGGGATGCCGGCGTTGTTCACCAGGATGTCGACGCCGTCCACGGCCTCGAGAACCCGCTCGGCGAGTTCCGTGCCGGCCCTCGGCGGTGCGAGGTCGGCTTCGAGGATGACCGGATCGTTGGCGAGGTCCGCAGCGACTCGTTCGAGGTCGGATACCGTGCGTCCGGTGAGCACGACCCGTGCGCCGACGCCATCCAGGGCGCGGGCGCTGGCTTCGCCGATGCCCCGACTGGCGCCGGTGACAACGGCGACTCTTCCATTCAGATCGGTCATGTTTGCTGTTCCGGAACCAACTCGCCCAATGCGTATTCGCCCCGCGTGACCCATTGCCCGTGGTTCTCGTAGCCGCCGTAGCCCTGCCACGCCTTGAACCCCATCAGGGCCAGCAACTCCGGTGACGCTTCCTCCACGACGGCAGGAAGCGTGCCTAGGAGGAAGTTCTCCTGCTGCCGGAACTGGGGTGCGCAGAAGTTGATGGTCAGGCCCGTCCGGTAGCGGTTGGTGGTGTTCACGCCCGTGGAGTGCCACAGACGTCCCTCGAGCGCCAGCACGGTACCGGCGGGCCCGGTGGCGGGTACCCAGTTTGCGTTCGAATCGAGGTCGTGATCGGGTTGCCGGCCGCTCAAGTGGCTACCGGGAACGACCAGCGTCGCCCCGTTGTCGGCGGTGAAGTCGTCTAGCATCCACATGGTATTGCAGACCACCGCTGGTGCGATCGTCTTGGGCGTCATCTCCTCCTCGCCGCCGACGTGGTGGCCACGGTTGCCGGCCCGCGTCACGGATCCGGGCTTCAGGAGCGTCTGCTTCCTCTCGTTTGTCGGCGGCGGCATCCAGAACTGGTCGGTGTGGAACGCTGTCGTGGTGCCCGGGTGCGCGATGTGTGCGTGGAAGGCGGAGAGTAGGTACTCCTCGCCCAGTACGTGGCGGATGACGTCATGCACGCGCTGGTGGAGGACTATGTCGCGGAACACCTGACCCTTGTTGAGCAGGAACCGGACCAGTTGCTTCTTATCCGGCAACACGTTGTTCATGCCGATTTGCACCTCCGCCTCGAGTTGATCCAGCACGCGCGAATACAGCGCATCGACCTGATTGGGACCCAGCGCATCCTTCAGCAAGCAGTAGCCGTATTCGTCCATGTGACGTTTGGCAACGCCGAGATCGGCGGTTGGTCTAGGTAGTTCAGCCATGGGCTTGAAGTGGTCGCGCGCTGGAACCCACTAGATTAGTTCCTGTCCATAAACGCTCAACATGCTGATTTCTTTGAGGAAATCGGCGCT
>JAPPND010000095.1 GCA_028818795.1 Gammaproteobacteria bacterium
CGTCCACGTGGCGTTCGACGAGGCAACGGCGATACTCGCCGGCGATGCCCTGCAAACGCTCGCGTTCGAGACGGCATGCGCCGACGGCATCGAGGCTGCCGTTTCCTTGAGTTGGGTTCGGCTCCTCGCCCGGGCCGCAGGCGCCGGCGGCATGGTCGGCGGCCAGGTCCTCGATCTCGAGGGCGAGACCCGGCGTTTGAATGCCGACGAACTTGAACAATTGCATCGCAAGAAGACCGGCGCCCTGTTGCACGCTTCGGTGGCCATGGGTGCCGCGGCAGGGTACTTACCGGGTGGGAAGGCCGACGCCCTTGACCGGTTCGGCACGGAGATCGGTCTCGCGTTTCAGATTCACGACGACGTGCTCGACGCGACGGTTGCGACCGAAGCCCTCGGCAAGCGCCAAGGTGCGGACGCTGATCGCGGCAAGTCGACCTATGTGACGGTCCTCGGTCTCGAAACGGCGCGCAAGGAAGCCGATCGCCGAATGGCCAGCGCGCTCCGTGAGTTGGCGGGCTTCGGCACCGAGGCGGCCGAGCTTGTCGAACTCGCGAAGTTCATCGTTTCGCGACGGCGGTAGTCTGCCAATTTCAAACTGAGACATCGCCAAGGGTTTGATTTCCCGACCGTAACCCGCCATGGTGAAGGCCGGTGTGATCTTTGCGTATAGGAACCCCGATGGCTGCTATCGCGGATCCCTTGACGTACCAGTCCGAGGCTTTGCCGGGCGTCTCCCGGACCTTCGCGCTGACGATTCCCCAGCTTCCCGAGCCGCTGCGCCACGCTGTCGGCAACAACTACCTGCTGTGTCGAATCGCCGACACCGTCGAAGACGAACCCACGCTGTCCGTCGAAGAGAAGGGCATCTACCTGGATCGGTTCGTCGGCGTCGTCGAGGGTCGTTCATCCGCTCGGTCGTTCGCAAGGGACCTCCATCCACGGTTGTCCGAAAGCACGATCGAGGCGGAACGAAACCTCGTTGCCAATGTCGATACGGTCGTCGGCATCACCCACGACCTTCGGCCCGCGCAACGGCGCGCGATCGAGCGCTGCATCCGCATCATGGCGCCTGGAATGGCGGAGTTTCAGTCCGAGTTGACGGTGCGTGGGCTCCAGGACATGCGCCAACTGGACCGCTATTGCTACCATGTCGCCGGCGTGGTCGGCGAGACAATCACGGAACTGCTGTGCGACTACTCACCCGTCATACGGGGTCGGCGGGACCAGCTGTTCGGGTTGTCGCGTTCGTTCGGCCAGGGACTGCAGATGGTGAACATACTCAAGGACTTCTGGGAAGACCGGGAGCGCGGTGCCTGCTGGCTGCCGCGGGACGTTTTCGCGGACGCGGGCGTGGACCTGTCCGCCGTCCGGGCAGGGCAGACCGGCGCCCGGTTCGTCTTCGCCTTGTGCCGGCTGATCGAAGTGGCGGTGCGGCACCTGAGTTCCGCCTACCGGTACACGATGCTGATTCCCGCCCGGGAAGCCGGCATCCGCCGTTTTCTGCTGTGGGCCCTCGGGATGGCCTTGCAGACCCTGCGCCGGATCCGCGAGAACCCCACGTTCAGCGGCGGCGACCAGGTCAAGATCTCGCGCAACGAGGTACGTGCCATCGTCCTGGCGACCAGCGCCCTCGTGCGGTCGGACCGGGCTCTGCGGTGGCTTTTCGAGCACGCCATCGACCGAATACCCCGTCCGGCCAGCGCGACGTGACGCCGACCGACCTGGTCGCCGAGAGAACGTACCGAAGTCGGCGATCACACCGGCAAGGCGTGCGGCTGGCAGGGGCGTTTCTCATCGCGACGCTTGCCGTCGGCGTTGCGCACGCGGAGCCGTCGATCGATGCGGCGCGTACCGCCTTCGACGAGGGACGGTACCTCGAGGCCGCCGATATGGCGGAATCGCTGGGTACCTCGGAAGGTTACGCGTTGGCGGCCGATGCGTTGTCGGTGCACGGGCACTACATCGCTGCGGATGCCGACAAGCAACCGCTTCTAGAGCGCGCCCGCAGCTTGGCGGACAAGGCCGTGGCACTCGACGAAACAAGCGCCGAGGCCCGGTTCCAGGTGGCCCACGCCATGGGGCGCTATGCACAGAGCATCGGGCCGACCAAAGCGCTGCGACAGGGTTTCGTGGGCGGCTCCCGCGAGGCGATCGAGGCCGCGCTGGAACTCGATCCCGACATGGCCAAAGCGCTGCTGAGCCTCGCGTCCTGGCACGCGGATGTCGTCGCCGGCTTCGGCCGGATGCTCGGCAGAATGACCTACGGAGCGACCGTGCAGGCCGCTACGGACAACTACGAGCGCACCCTCGAACTCGCCCCGGACGAGAAGGTTGCCTACGTCGAATTCGCTCGCGGGCTGGCGGCGATCGGCGGCCGCAAGGAACGCCCCCGCGTCCGCGAGCTTCTCAACCAGGCGCTCGAGCTACCGGTTCGCAACGACTTCGACCGAATCATCCACGAACGCGCCAAGGCGCAACTGGAGAGCCTCGACGTGCCGTAGGGGACGGGCTTGTCCCGTCCCGCTGCCGAGATTCCCTAGAAACTGTAGACGATCCCCACTTCGAGGAAACTGTCGCGACGCGTCTCGTACAGAATGTCCGTGGCGTCGAGTTCGCGCAACGCAATGGCTTCGATCCTTAGCGACCAGCGATCCGCCAACCTGCGGTTCAACTCGACCGAAAACACCCGTGAATCGTGATCCGCCCCCTGCAAGGTGCTGACGAGCAGTTCGGTTCCCTGAACGTCGTTGAACGCAAGTCTTGCGCCGAGAAAAATGTCGTTTTCGAATTTGGTGGTCGATTGGGTGCCGCGTTCGTCGTAGCACCATTCCGTTAGCACGGTAATGTCCAACGCGGACCCGAACACCGAATAGAACGAGTACTCGCCCCCCAGCACGAACGACGAGTACGGCTCTTGGCGACCGAGCCGATTCAACATCCCGGTCCTATGGATGGCTTCGAGCTTTAGCAGCCAAGCGCCCAAGGTGAGTTGGCTGTCGACCCCCAACTGGCGGATGTGCCCGTAGTGGGGGGCCAGGGCGATGTCTCCGCCGGCCCGGAATGCGGGGATCAAGAACGGCTCCCGGCTGGTCCCGTCGAAGGCGCTGATGCCGAAGTCCAGCGCGCCGATGGTGTGGCTGTATCGCGCGGCCACGTCGACGTGTCGTTCCTCGGCACTGCTCTCGTAGGTGGCGAGATCGGCATCCACAAGCCATGGAAACCGAAGCCGGCCGGAGCGTCCGGGAAAAGTGCGCTGCCGGTGATAGGGCATCCCGAGCAATTCGACGACCCCCCACGGTGCCGCGTAGGTCAGATGGCCCATGAACTGACCTAGCTTGGACTTCTCGTCGGGGTGTTCGACCAAGTCGACCTGATTGACGATGTCGACGAGGTTGTTGGACTCCACGACGCCCCAGAAAACCCGGTCCAAGCCGACGCGCAACTCCCACTGCGCCTCGCCGACGAATCCCACGAACAACGCGTAGGCCTCGTGCACATCCGCATGGGTCCGGCGCGGGTCCTCGCTGTCGAACCGGAAGAAGGGCGATAGCGTGAAACTCCATCCTGCCGGACTCTCGAGGTACAGGCTCGACTTCGCGGTCAGGCTGCTTGGCTGCGAGCCCTGCCCCGGGTGGCCGGGAGACCTCGGGAAATACCTCGCCTCCACGCCGAGACTGCCCGAGAACTCGACACGGGCGAAGGCGCTGCCAGGCGTTGCGCACGTGCCCGCTTCCGCATCAACGGCTCGACACGACTCCGGGGTGCTGGCGGCCGACACGTCGCCGAAGGTCAGCGACAGCAGCAGCGCAAGGCCTCGCCAACCGAGGGCGACGGCTTGCCCGTCGACCCCGACGATGTCGCGAGCCATCTAGCGGACGCGTCGGAGGCCGGTTTGGGTGAATTCCATGGCCGCCAGATCCGTTTGAAACTGGTAGTCGGCCCAGGTCAGGACGGTGCTCTTCCCGGTCAGGTGATTGACCATGTTCATGTTGCTCGCCTGCCAGTAGCGATCCAGGTAGCGTTCATAGCCGTCGATGGTCAGTGTTTTGAGGTGCGCGTTCTTGCGGTCGTAGTACTCGACTTTCCAAAGCCGAAGCTCTGCGGTGTCCTGCCAGACGACTTGCCGGCTGTAGCCGGACTTGTCGTCCACCGGAAAGCGTTCCACGACCGTGCAGGTCAACTCGCCGCAGGGCTCCTCGCGCAGGTACCGGTACGTGAACCGCTCGACCTCCGGCGGACTCATGTCCTCGTAGGCGAACTCGCTGCCCATGAACGAACCGGACCGATTCGCGGAACTGATCCGTTTGACGCGTTTCAGGGCCGGCAGGTAGAGCCATTGATCGTCGGCCTTGTCCGTGTGGCCGTGAATGAGAAACGCCGTGCCCTGGACATCCCGGGGCTCGTCGAAAACGAACAGGCTCCTGTCGCCGTCGGCCTCGACCTCCATGACCTTGACGCGCAACGCCCGTCGGCTCTCGCGTCCCTGCTTGTTGCGCAGCACCATGACCTGGCTTGCTGTGAAGTTCTCGAACCCGACCTTCTTTGCCCTGGCCTCCAAGGCGATGTCGAGACCCTTCTGCTCGGCTTCGGCGAGCTCCGAAGCCGGCGTGTCGAGTGCTATGGCAATCGGGACGATTGCCGCCAGGCCATACAAAATGCGCCGATTCAACGTCATGTTTTTCTCCGGTCGAGGGCCATGAGCAGGGGCGGTAGCAGCAGGAAGTCGGCGACCAGCGCAAGCATGAGGGTGATGGCCACCAATATGCCGAGCGTCCAGCTGACCTCGAAGCCCGACGACGCGAACACCAGGAAGCCGGCCACGAGGATGGCCGTCGTCGTCCAGAGTGCCCTTCCCGTCGCTTGGAACGTCGCGCGTATGGCATCGGCCGGCGAGCTGCCCTCGTTCCGGGTACGCCGGTACTTGGTCAGAAAGTGCGTCGTATCGTCGACGACGATCCCGAAGGCGATCGCGGTCATCACCGAGCCCGCAAGGCCGACTTGGCCGACGAGATACCCCCACACCCCGAAGCTCATGGCCGCAGGTAGGTAGTTGGGGATCAGGCTGATCACGCCAAGCCGCCAGCTTCGGAGCACCAACAGCAGGATGACCGAGATTCCGCCCATGGCGAGGATCGTGGCTTGCAGCATGCTCTCGATGTTGCGCTGCGACAGGTGCGCAAAGGTGATCGTGAACCCCGTCGCCGGTGTCACGAGGTCCGGGGCGTTATCTCGGAGGTACGCCTGCGCCCGCGAATCGAAATCCCGCTGCTGGCGTGCGGTCAGACCGCCGCGCGCCATCGCGGTCAATCGGGTCGCCGACTTGGCGATGTCGATGCGGTTGTTGAGGTCGCTGCCGAACGGCAGTGACAACTCGTAGATCAACAGATACTGCGCCGCAAGCGCGCCATCCTCGGGAATTCGGTAGTAGGAGTCGTCATCGTCGTGCATGTTCCTGTTCAAGCGTTTCATGATGTCGGGAAACGCCTGCACATGGCTGACCTCGGGCTGCTCGCGCAGCCATTGCGCGAACGCCTCCACGTCGCGGAGGTATTGCGGGTCGGTGATCCCACCTTCTTCGCCCGAATCCAAGGAATACTCCCAGGATTCGAGGCCGGTCAGGTTCTCGACGATGAAGTCCGTGTCGCGCCTGAACTCGTAGCGGTCGTCGAAGTACTTCGTCCAGTTGTCCGTGAACTCGAGCTTCCAGATCCCGGCGATCAAGCCGACGGTCACCAGCGACATCACCCAGATGAGCGTCGTGCGCCGGGCGATGACGAAATTCGCCAGGCGGTCGAGGAAGACCCACTTGCCGCCGCCGCGGCCGGGACGCAGGGGCAGGATCGCGAGCAAGGCCGGCAAAAGGGTCATCGAGTAGACGAGCGCGCACAACACGCCGAACGCCACCAGGTTGCCCAGCACCCGGAACGGCGGCGCTTCCGACGCGTTCAAGGTCAAAAACGCAATCGCCGTCGTCACCGAGGTGAGAAACACCGGATAGGCGTTTTCGCGCATCGATTCGATGATCGCATCGCGTTTGGCGAGGCCCCTCCCAAGGCCCGCCATCGCCCCCGAGACGATGTGAATGGAGTCGGCCACGGCAATGGTCAGGACAATCAGCGGCACGCCGGCGTTGACGGGGTTGAACACAGTGCCGACCCAGCCCGCGAAACCCAGCGTCGTGTTGATCGTGAACATGAGCACGGCGACGACGGCGACTGTCGCGAGGGCCGAACGCAGCACGGCAATGGTGACCAGCACGATGACGAGGAAGGCGAACGGCGTCAGCTTCTCCATGTCGTCCCGAGTCGCGTCCGCGAACGCGCGATTCATCGGCACGTCGCCGGTGACGTGGAGGGCGACCTCCGGATGTTCGCTGCGATATCCGTCGAGCATCTCCTTCAAGTATTCGGTGATCTCGATCACCGCCGCGTCGGAGTCGTCGGGCAAGGCGAAGGTGATCGCCAATGCCGCCACCTGCCCGTCGGCCGACACCAGTCGTCCGGCGATCTCGGGAGCGTTCATGGCGATTTGCTCGACGCGCGCAAGGTCGTCGTCGGTGAAGGTTTCGGCACCTTCTACCAGCGGTCCGACGGCGAGGTCGTCCTCGACGGACTCGCTGTGGTTGTAGTTGGTCAGCGAATCGACGCGGATGGAGTGTGGCGTCTGCCAGGCGGCCTCCGTCAACGACTCCATCAGGCCCAGCGTCTCGCGGGTGAATACCGAGGCACCCGGGGCCACGGCGATCAACGCCGTGTCGGATTCGGTGTAGGTCTCCTCCAACGCCTCGTAGGCGAGCAGTTGGGGGTTGCGCTCGTCGAACAGCACTCGGTGGTCGTTCGTGACGCCGATGAACACGGCACCCGCCGTGAGCGCGAGCATGGCAAGCCCCGCCACGGCGACCACGGGCCAACGACGATCCAGGACCGCCGAGGTATAGCGGTCCAACAGCACCGGACCCGCTTCAGCCATGCGACACCGCGGTCATCGGGGAACGCGCCGACCTACCACGGATTGGACCGGGCAGAGAGGTAGTGATCCGGCATGCGGTAGCGATCATCGGGTCTATCGTAGACGGAAATGTCCAACAGCTGCGAAAAGTTGTTCAGCCGCACCTTCTGACTTCCCTGGACAAACCGCTGGAGCCGTTGACGGACTCGAAACGCGGTCAACGAACCCACCGTGTTCATCTTCGGAAACTCAAGCTGGTCGGCGAGTTCGTTGCCGATCAGCGAACGGGACAGCCGGTAGGCGAGTTTCATGACCTTCCGTTGCTCGCGCTCCCCCTCGATGCCGGCCGTCAAGGGAATCGCCCCGATCAAGGCGTTCGCCATGCTCGCCGCGTCCGAATCGGGCTCCGGCTCGCACAGGTGGGCGATTTCGAATATCCGGCGGGCATGGTCCCGGTCGACAAACAGGATGCCCTCCGGGACACCCATGACCGTCCCGGCGTAGCGCCAGACCTGCATGACGCTGGCCTGTTCGTCTTCGTTGAACACGGCGCCGACCAGGGCGGCGTGTTCCAGTAGGCGCATGGAGAACACCGTGGTCGCCAGACCCAAGTGCGCGGCGCTGATCGGCGTGCCGTAGTGTTCGACATCCCAGGCGCCGGAATTCGCCAACAGGTGGCGGACGCGCGCATGCACGAACCTGAGACGCGTCGACAGTTTCCAGCCGTCGCCATCCCGCTCCATCCCGCCCGGGAAGAACACCTCCATGAGATGCCGATTGTTCTGCATCAAACGCCGACGGGCGGATTCGGGGTTCAAGACGCGACCGGTCGTGGCGAACGATTTCGAGATGAGCGTGGAGAACCCCTCGATCAGGACACCGCAGACGAACGCGACGAGTACGTTGGCCGCGTTGACGTTGAAGGCCCGCACGGCAGGCGCATGGGCCTCGAAGTCGAGCCACGGCGGGGGACCCACCTTGTCTTCGAAGAAGTGACGAAGCGACGTCGGCGCTTGGCGAAGTGCCTCGGCATCCTGCTCGATACCGGCGCGGATGGCACGCTGCAACCGATCGCTGGCAAGGTCCGCCACGTCCTCGATGACGGGATCCAAATCCGGATCGCCGATGCGCGTATGACGTATGTACGCATCTGCCAGCGCAGCATCGACGCCCCTAGCCGTGGCGTACCCCTCCACATAGGCGCCTGGGGTTTGCAGCGCAGTCACGACACCTCGAACGCCAAGGCGTCGTAGCCCGCATTCTTGATGCCGGCGAGCACCGAGTCCGTGCCGTCTGGACACAGCGCCACGATGGACCCGCCGCCGCCGCCGCCGGTCAGCTTGGCCCCGACCGCACCGTGCCGCCGCGAGATTTCGACGAGTTCCTCGAGTTCCCGGGTCGAGATCTGCAAGGCATTGAGAAAACCGTGGCAGAGGTTCAGCAGCTCGCCTAGGTCCGACAGCGCCCCGTCGCGCGCGGCGTCCGCACCGGCATTCGTGAGCATCTCGATCTGATCGAAGATGCCGTCGTAGCGCGATGCGTTCCGGCGCCGGGCCTGCGCCACGCCGGCAACCGTCTTGGCGGTGAGGCATTCCTTGCCGGTCATGCCGATCACCAACGGCAGGGGACGCTTTAGCTCGATCCCGGCGAACGAGGCGTCGCGACCTTTCGACGCCGCGCGGAACAATACGGTAGTCCCGAAGGTGGCCACCGTGTTGTCGACCCCGGAAGGCGTGCCGTGGGCCTCCCGCTCGCACTCCAGGGCGAAGTCGTTGATTTCCGAATCGGACAAATCCAACGCGAAGTGCCGATCCAACGCCCTGATCACGCTGACGGCGAGCGCTGCCGACCCCCCGAGCCCCACGGCCCGCGGAACATTCGGGAACACTTCGATGGTCATCGACCGGTCGCCGAGGTCGAGTCGTTCAAGCAACACCGCGAGAATGCCCGCCGCGCCCGCGGGGTGTTCGCGAACCGGCGCGACCCGCTGCTCGACGCCCCACCGGGGTATCAGCAGTTGCACGCCGTCGCCGGTATCGACCACGCGGGACTCGACGGCCAAGGGGATGGGGGCCGCCAATGCCGACCGGCCATACACCACCGCATGTTCCCCGAGCAGGATGACCTTTCCGCACGCCGAACTCCGGGGTTCGGTGTCCTCGTCCGGCGCATGGTCAGTCTTTCGGGTTAGCCGACGGACGATCTCCTCCGCCTTCCACACCTTGATCTCGCCGCTCTCGATCAGGCCGTCGACGACCTCGTCGAAGTACTCCTCGGGAACCCCGGCAGCGGAGGCCACGCTGCGCGCATGCAGAGTCATGTGGTTCTGCTGGATGCCGGCCGTCGCCAGGGAGCGCAATGCGGCGTAGTTCTGGGCCAATCCGACGGCGCCGATGACACCCGCCAGTTCGGCGGCATTGGGATTGCCGAGCAGCCGGTGGCTCAGCCGCACAGTCGGATTGGTCTCCAGCGAACCGCCCACGGTACCGACCTTCATGGGCATCTCGATGTGGCCTTCGAGGTCGCCGTCGTCGTTGGCGAACCAGCGCGTTAGGGCGCGATACTGGCCGCTGCGCGCCGCGTAGGCGTGGGCTGCCGCTTCGATGGCGCGGAAGTCGTTTCCGGTGGCGATGGCGATCGCGTCGACACCGTTCATGATGCCCTTGTTGTGGGTGGTTGCCCGGTAGGGATCCACCAAGGCCAGATCGTTGGCCAAGATGATTCCGTCGCGGACCGCCGTGCCGGCGTAGTCCTTCATCGCCAGGTTCTGTACGGGAATGCGGACCTTCGCCCGTACCAGGGCACGATCGGTCAGATTCGACAGGATGCGCAGGAAGACCCTTCCGCCCGTGATCGCCTCCACGAGGCTGGCGACGCCCTCGCACATGCCGTTGACGATATTGGCGCCCATGGCTTCGCGCGTATCCACGAGCAGGTGCACAACGAGCATGTCTCGTTCCTGACCCTCGGGATCCCCGCCCTCGTGCGCGCGGTGGTGGAATACCTCGACGTCCCGGGCACCGCCTCCCCTCGCTACCATCTTGGGGTGCAGGCTGTTGGCCAGATTGAGAACGTCCTCCTTGCGTTTCAGCAAGGTCTCCCGGGCGCGTGGCACGTCGGGCACGTTAACCACCTGCACTTGGCCGATGAGCACCGGGTCGGTGACCTCGGTGCGGTAGCCGCCGGACAGCCGGGCGGTCCGCGCCGCGCCCGAGAGCCCGGCGACGATGGAAGGCTCCTCCACCGAGAGCGGCACGATCACCTCTCGAGTGTCGACCAGGAAGTTCAGACCGACGCCCATGGGCAGTCCGAATACCCCGACCACGTTCTCGATCATCTTATCGGCCACGTGGAGCTTCAGCGTGTGCGAACCCGCGTCAAGCGCAGCCAGATCGTCTTCGGTCAGGGCAGTGCGGTCACGAAGCGCTTCGATGCGCGCTCCCACGCTCAGCTTGAAGAAATTAGGAATCCGCGACCCCGAGTTGGTGGACGCGTTGTCGGCTGTCATGGATGAAAGCCCCCTGTTGCGCGAGTTCTACCGCATCGCGGACAACGTCCCTACATCCTAACACGCTGACCTGCGGTGTTTTTTCCGGCGAGCGGTAGTAACCCGCCTGTTAAGAGAGTCAGGACGGTTGAATACGAGCCAGGAACTCCGTCGTTAGGCGCTGCCACTCGATCTTCAACCACGGCGTGAAATGCTGAGGCGCCGCCTGCATTTCCCGGTCCAGTTCGCGCCGCGAGATCCACCGCCACTGCGCGATCTCCGACGAATTGACTTGCGGTGCCTCGGCGCCGTGGCTCACGAATACTGAGCACAGTTCGAACTCGCTGCCGATGTCGCCGAACGACGCTTGGTACTGGAACTTGAACAGGAATTCGGGCGCGACGGCGAGCCCCAGTTCCTGGCCGGCGCGGCGCACCACGGCTTCCTCGAGATCCTCGCCGAGGCGAGGATGGGAGCAACAGCCGTTCGACCAGTACCCCGGCCACAGCCGCTTGTCCGCGTGCCGCTTCTGCAACAGCGTGTCGCCCTTGGCGTTGAAGACGAACAGCGAAAACGCCCGGTGCAGCGTGCCAGCCCCGTCGTGACACGACTTCTTGTCGAGCGTGCCGACCTCGCGATCCTGTTCGTCGACTAGGATCAGCGAATCGTCGTCGCTGGATACGACCTCGAATCGTGCTCTCGGCGCCATGGCAGGGGGTTGGTGGCGACCCTCAGGAGCGGCTGTAGTCGGCATCTCCGGGCTTCGCTTGCCCGGGTGTGGACCCGGCAAGCGGCCGGCTCTTCGGTGCCGACTCGTACTCGCCCCGGAAGTCCCCGAACGGACCGTCCCGCCACTCCAGGGCGGCCTTCAGGCCGAACTCGCGCACTCGACGCCCGAACTCCGACGCGGCGGGGCGGTGCTTGGACATGGCTTCCACGTCGGTGCCGGACATGAGGCCGGTGCGGATGCCCATGATTTCGTACTGCCTGTTGACCGCGCGCTTGTTGTAGTTCAACTGGTCGTTGTCGATATGGCCGAGGCGACGGGCGAACCGAATCGTGAAGTCCTCGAGTTCCTCCTTGGGCTTGCAGAAGGTCGCCCAGCCGAAGTCCGCCATCTCCTCGCCGCTGAACCAGTCGCCGGTGTAGGCGAAGGCCCGGGCCTTGCCGGGCTTCATGAACCACGGTGCCCACATCATGTCCATGGTGCCCATGGCGCGAACCGGTGGATAGCCGACCCGCGCATCGTCGGCGACCATCCGCATGTCGCACATGGACGACAGTTCCGTGGCGCCGGCGAGGCACCAGCCGTGGATCTGGGCGATGACCGGCTTGGCGAGTTCCCAGATCAGCCAGTGACCCATCAAGGCATGCCGAGACCAGTCGTAGTGCTGGGGATGGGTGGATCCGGTGTCGGGCATCTTCGAGCGGTGGCTGACGAAATCGCTCTGCTCGTCCGGGTTGGGGGCGAGGTCGTAGCCTGCGGAGAACGCACGGCCGGCCCCTTTGAGGATGATGACGCCGATGGCGGGATCGGCCTCGGCCTCCTTCATGGCGTCGTAGACCTCGCCGCGCAGGGCGTGGCTCAAGGCATTGAGCTTCTCCGGGCGGTTCATGGTGATGAACGCGAGCCGGTCGTCGGTCTCGTAGATGATGTTGTTGTAGCCCATGGTGTCTCCGTTACTCTTTCCTATCCGCGGTTAGAGGCTCCCACTCGAGCCAGGTCTTGAAGCCGTATTGTGTTCGTCACTCGCCGGGTTCGGTGCCGCCGCTTGGGTTCTAGTCGAGCGAGTCGAGGAACTTGAGCAACGCTTCGTTGGTGCCCTGGGGATTCTCCTGCTGCGTCCAGTGCCCGATGCCGGGGAAGGTCACGACCTCGGTGAGATTGGGAACCATGTCGCGCAGTTGCTCCGCGCTTAGGAAGCCGCGCGTCACGTCCCTTTCGCCGATGATGTATAGCGCAGGTTGGTTGACCTTCATGCCTTGGAACGGTGCCGACAACACCCAGTTGTGGTCAAGGTTCCGGTACCAGTTGAGGCCGCCGCGAAACCCGGCGCGCTGGAACTCCTTCGTGAAATAGTCAAGGTCGCCCTCGCTCAGCCAATCGGGCAATTCCTCCGGGTCGGTCATCGAGTCGAGGAACCCGGCGCTCTTCGGGAGCGGACCGCCGCCCCGGTCGATGTTGTTGCCGGATGCCGAGTACAACAGCATGCGCAGGCTGCGCTTGACGTCCTTCTGTAGCTCGTGTTCGGCAACGCCGGGCGTCTGGAAGTGCAGGATGTAGAAGAAATTGTCGCCGAACCTTGCCTTCATGCCGGCGGTCGGTGGGAACGCCGGCCTGTTGCTTAGCGGCACGCTTATCGCCACGACGCCCCGGAAGATGTCGGGGCGCCACATCGCCGCATTCCAAGCGACCGGCGCTCCCCAGTCGTGGCCCACAATGACGGCGGACTCTTCGCCGAGGGCGTGCACCAATCCCACGATGTCGCCGACCAAATGAAAGAGCGTGTACGCGGCGATGTCGTCGGGCGCATCCGTGCGACCATAGCCGCGCTGGTCGGGGGCCACGGCGTGGTAGCCGTTGGCGGCCAGGGCGAGAATCTGATGCCGCCACGAATACCACGACTCGGGAAACCCGTGACAGAGGATGACCAGTGGGCCCTCGCCCGCCTCGACGTAGTGCATCTTGATGCCGTTGGTGTCAACGACGCGGTGGTTGATGTCCGTCATGCCGCACCCCTACTGCGAAGTCCGCCATCATACCAATTGGCACGCCTCGACCGGCGCGCGGCTTGCATGTGCCGAAAACGGGCTGTTCGCCTTTGGCCGAGAGGCGCGAGTTCCGCAGTCACGGTGTTAACCTTCGCAACGGTCGGCGGGCGGTAGTGCCCGCAGGGACTAAGAGGAGACCTAAATGAGAAAGTGGCAGTGCATGACCTGCGGGTTCATCTACGACGAGGAACAGGGTTCCCCGGACGAGGGTATCGACCCCGGAACAAGGTGGGAAGACGTTCCGGAGGACTGGGTGTGCCCGGAGTGCGCGACGCCGAAGTCCGACTTCGAAATGGTGGAAATCTGAGTTCCCTCACCGGCGGCCGGGCCGGTCGTGGGTGTTAGCATGATCGTTCGTTAGGGGAGGGCGTGATGGCTGATCTAGACGGCCGGGTGGCCATTGTTACGGGTTCGACGCGGGGCATCGGGGAGGCGATTGCCAGACGTTTCGCGATCGCCGGTGCGAAGGTGGTGGTTACCGCGCGCACCGTGGAGGTGCGCGACGAACGCCTGCCGGGCACTGTGCACACGGTCGCAGAGGCCATTTGCGCCGCTGGCGGCGAGGCCACGGCGGTCCCGGCGAATCTCCAGAAGAAGCCCGAACGCGAACAGCTTGTGCAGGCTGCGTTCGACGCCTACGGTCGCCTGGACATCCTGGTCAACAACGCGGCGATCCTCGTGCCGGGGGCCACGTTGGATTTCCCGGAACGGTACTACGACCGCATGTTCGAGATTCTCGTAAAGGCACCCCACCACCTGTGCCAGCTGACATTGCCGGGTATGATCGAGCGCGGCAGCGGATCGGTGCTGAACATCTCGTCGAAAGCCGCCATCCACCCGAAACCCGGCCAACGATCTTACGACGGGGCCGTCTACGGCATGACCAAAGCGGCCGTCGAGCGCTTCACCACCGGTCTTGCGGCGGAGATGTACGAGCACGGTATCTCGGTCAACGCGCTGTCGCCCGACAAGGTGGTGGCGACGCCCGGGCAGATGTTTGGTCGCCGGTACACCCAGAAGATGCTCGATGCCGCGGAGCCGGTCGAGGCAATGGCCGAGGCGGCGCTGGCCCTGGTCAGCGGCGATCCGAAGGTGGTGACGGGGGGCATTCGCTACTCGGCGGAAGTTCTTGAGGAGTTCGGGCTCGCACCGGCGGACATCGGGATGGCGGCGCCGACGCCGAACTGACGACTTGCCCGGCGCCGGCCATGTGTGGGCTGACGTAGAACGCCGTTGAACATGAGCGACGATCCCTACACGATTCAGCCCGGTCGGACCCGCGAGCCGCCCACGACGTTGCTGGGCAGGCTCCGCTACCTGGGGCCGGGCATCATCGTGTCCGGCTCCATCGTCGGTTCCGGCGAGATTCTGCTCACCGCCGGTCTCGGCGCTGCCGCCGGCTTCACCCTTCTCTGGTTCGTGCTGTTCTCATGCTGGATCAAGTCGCTGGTGCAGGCGGAATTCGCGCGCTACGTGGTCACGACGGGCGACACCTATCTCAGGACGCTCAACCGCATGCCGGGGAGAACGCCGGCACGGCGCCATGCCGGGCAGTGGTGGTGTCCGAAAGTCGAGGTCTCTTGGCCGATCTGGTTCGGGTTGCTGGGTTTCTTTCCCGGGCTCGTCACCTCTGGCGGGATCATCGGCGGGGCCGGGCAGGCGCTCGGCCTGTTGCTCGACGCCGTGCCTGCCATTCCCGAGGTGGACGGCAAGGTGGCCACCGGCATCGCGGCGATCCTCGTGATGCTGCTGCTCTGGACCGGCCGGTACGGTCGCATCGAGAAGATACTGGTAGTGATGGTGATGAGCTTCAGCTTCACCACGATCGTTTGCGCGGCGTTGATGCAGACCACGGAGTTCCAGGTGACCGCCGACGACATCGTCGCGGGATTGCAGTTCGATTTCCCCCTGGAGTTCCTGTTTCTGGCGGTGGGCATGTACGGGGCGACCGGGGTCGCATCGAGCGAGATCGCAGGCTATACCTACTGGTGCATCGAGAAGGGCTACCCGAGTTTCGTCGGCGGCGACCGGGAGGATCCCCGCTGGGTGGCCCGGGCCAAGGGATGGGTTCGGGTCGTGCAGGTGGATGTCCTGGTGACGTTGGTGATCCTGACGTTCGCGACGCTGTCTTTCTATTTCCTCGGGGCCGGTGTCCTGCACAGCCAGGGTCTCGTGCCCGAGCGGGATGAGACGGTGGCCATTCTGGCGAACATGTACTCCCTGACGCTCGGGGACTGGTCGACGTACCTGTTCATATTCGGCGCGTTTTTCATTCTGTTCTCGACCGTCCTGTCGGGTCTTGGGGCCGGATCGCGTTCGTTTCCCGATCTTCTGGTCACGTTCGGGTTCTTTCCGCGCAAGAACCTAGAGACCCGGCTGAAGTGGACCCGGGGCTACATCATCGGCATGCCCATCCTGAGCTTTCTGCTCTACATGCTCCTTGAACGGCCGATCGCCATGGTGATCGTCGGCGCCACCTTCGGGGCGTTCATGCTGCCCATACAGGCCGTCGTAACCCTCTACATGCAGCGCAAGCGCATGGATCCCCGGGTGCGGCCGAAGAACTGGGTGACCTGGTGCATCGTCGGCGTATTCCTGGCGATGGCGACGCTCTGCGCGTTCTACATCTACGGGGTCTATCTGGACAATTTCGGGTGATCGCGCCCAGCGGTGGCCCCGGCGGCGCTAGCGTCGTTTGCGTAGGTTGTACGAGACCTTTTCCTGGTCTACGACGATGTGGCCCTTGGCCTGAAGCCGCGCGATCACCGATTGAACCTCGTCGTCGCTCAAGCCGTCCTTGAACAGGGATCCGATCGTGCTGGCGAGGGTCCGTAGCTTGCGGGGTTTCGAGGAGCCCCGACCGGCGAGATTCCTGACCACGTCGTCGATGATGCCGTCGTCGCCCACCGCCTTCGGAAGGCGTAGCGCACGAATCTCGAAGAGGTCGCCGACGCGGCTGGCCTTGATGTTGCTCGCCTTGAGGTAGGTGATCAGCGGATCGAACCCCCGGTCCTTGGAAACGATATGGAACGACGCGTCAGGTTCCCGTTCGGCGAGCCGGCCGATCATGTAGGCGATATGGAAGTCGAGCGCGTTGTGGCCGTTGCCCGAAATGCGGACGTACTCCGCAGCCTTGAGGTTCTGCACCTGCATGGCGAAGTCGGTGGAGATCTTGTGCTGGCTGGCGCCCACGAACACCATCAGGTGGTAGGGCTTGTCCACTATCGGCCCGAGGTCGATGGCCTTGACGTTCTCGTAGTCGATCAGGATGTAGTTCTTGGCCATCGGCTCCGTCCCTCAACGGTTGAAGCTGGGGTCTCGTTTCTCTAGGAAAGCGGCCACGGCCTCGGCATGGTCCGGCAGACGCCGGGCGATCTGATCGCGCAGGCCTTCGCGTTCCATCACCGCATCGAGGTCGTCCTCCATCGGGTTCTTGCGCAGCAGTTCCTTGATCATCATGACCGCGCGGGTCGGGTTGTTGGCGATCTCCTCGGCCTTGGCGATGGCGGTGGGCAGCAGATCGTCGGGTTCGGTGACCGCGCTCACCAGGCCCATGCGCATTGCCTCCTCGCCGGGCACCATGCGGCCGGTCAGACACATCTCCGTGGCGTTGCCGAGACCAATGAGTTGGGCAAGAAGGTGGGTGGAACCGAGTTCGGGCATCAGTCCCATCTTGATGAAGCGGATGCTCAAGTTGGCGCTCGTGGACGCGATGCGCACGTCGCAGGGCAGGATCATCGTCAAGCCGACGCCCACCGCGTAGCCGTTGATGGCGGCGATGGTGGGTTTCGACTGACGGATGAATTGGGTCAGGTTGGCCCCGCCGCGGCGCAGTTGCTCGCCCTGGCCTTGCCGGTTGGTCTCGACGCGCTCGGCGAAGTTGCCGATGTCGGCACCGGCGCAGAACGCCCGGCCCTCGCCCGTCAGGACGATGGCGCCGATGCCGTCGTCGGCGTTCCAAGCGGTCATCGCATCGATGATCTCGCCGGACATGGTAGCCGTCCAGGCGTTGAGCTTGTGCGGGCGGTTCAGTCGGATGATGCCGACGCGGTTCCGGGTCTCGGTGAGGATTTCTTCGTAGGCCATGGCAACGCTTCTAAGAGATCGGGTGAGTTGCGATTATCGCACGTCACCGATTCGCGACCTGTCGCGTCATCGATCGTACCTGCAATGGCGAGTCAGCTATGACACCGTTCGCCTTTCGCGAAGCGCTTAGCCCTCTTCTGGTGGCGGGTTCCTGCGGTTCCGCGATGGCGGCTGATACGAACGGCTGTCCTGTTCGTCGGGAGTGAGACCGATGGATGTCGCGAGGAGTGAGTCCAGAAATGTTTCGCCTGCGTCATCGGCACGCGCCCGAAAAGCAGAAACGATGCGTCCTGCCATGGTGTCGATGCGGTATCCCGTGGCCCGCGCGGCCTCGCTAAAGGCATTCTGGTAGACTCGGAGCAGAAGTTGCGGGCCAATGCTTGACCGAGTGAGCTCACGGAATGCGGCGCTGCCGACAAGCACTACGGCATGGGGTTCTGCTGCGATAACACCCCGCATCGACCTGTGCCCGCGTAAGGTATTGCCGATCAAGGCGTCGTAGTAGACATCAGCCCGGTAGTACTCGCGCAATCGTCTTAGCTGCTCTCCCAACCTTCTTCCGTCACCGCCTTTGGCGGATCCGGTTTTGCTCTTGACCTGATGGAAGCGAAGCCTGCCTTCGGCATGCAACGGTGGTTGCACGATGTCGGCACCCGGGAATGGGTTGTCGTGTGGGTCGATCAGTTCTTGGTTGAAGCCGCGCGGCTCGGGAGCTCGGACGTTACCGCGCATTTCGCCGACCACGTCCTCGTGCAAGTGCCCCATCAGCCCTTCGATGATCATGAGAGACTTGTGGGCAACCGTTGCTCTGATCGCGTTTCGGAAATTGCCAGCGTAGAGGAGGGTTTGCGTGGCCGTAAGGATGTAGGGATCCAACACGTCTCCAGGGTTACGACCGCGCTCGATGTCCGAGGCTTTCTGCGGGAATGTGTTCACGATCTCTACGACCTTGTCCCTGACATCCGCCATCACTGCGTCAGGGTTCGCGAACGCGCGTACCAAGTGAGTACGCTGAGCGAGGTTGGCCGCATGCCCGCTGGCGGAGGAGCCAACGACGCCTGCGCTATGCAGAATCGGTTCGTAGGCACGCACAAGGTCATCAAATGGTCGGTCGGCGAGACGTGTTGGTGGCACTTCCCGGAGGTCGTCGGGTATGGGAAGCGCCAACTTCAGATTGTCGAATACCGTCTCCAGTAGGTCGCCTGCTGTTGGGAAGCGGTTCTCGAAGGCGTCTTCCTGGGCCCTGATCAAGCGGACAAGCACACTTGGATTCACACGGTGTATGGGATTCCGTGTTGCGACGTGTCGAATGCGTCGCGTTGAGGAGTTCATTTGGGGGTCAGGGCTTCGGGCGACGTTTGTTTCGCGCTGAGGCGCGCAGCCTCGCGACGGCGTGGTCGAGCATTGCATCAAAACCGATGTCACCCGCTCTGTGATCCAACTGCTCGGCTTGGTGGATCGACTTTGCTAGTGCGGTGCCGAGAGCGATGGGAACGGCATTGCCGATCTGGAGATACTGTGCGTTGGAGGATCCTGCGAACTGCCAGTCGTCGGGGAACCCCTGCAGCGCCGCCGCTTCCCGAACGGAGATGGGTCGGACGGCTTCAGGGTGGCACAAGGCACTGCCTTTGCGGTTCGCCCGACCGATAATGGTTGGCGAAGGCGCATCCCACGGGAGCCGCCGGTAGAAGCCGGTCTTTCCGCCGCCAGCCGCCCATGAGCCGCCAAGCGCAGAAGGCTGCAGGTCCTGCGGCAGATCTCTCCAGTTGCCGCCTGGTGGCACTAGGGTAAAGTAGCTGGCGACGGTCTCGGTATAGCGGGAGCCAGGGCCCGGCTTGCATCGGTAGCGGGCAATTGCATCGCGCACCGTGCGAAACGGAAGCAACCCCGAGCCGTCCATGCCGTAGGTGGGGGATGGAAGTGGAGGTGGCACCCCGTCGCGGGCACCCATCATGATGAAACGCAAACGGTGCTGTGGCGCTCCGTAATCTGCGGCGTCGAGCACACCGAAGACGATCTTGTATTCGAGCCGTTGAACGTCCTCGAGTAGCTTGCGTATGGCAGATCCCGATTTCTCGTCCGGCTGAAGCCGGGGTGCGTCGCCACGCCCATTGTGCATGGGGTTGTCGTAGTGTTTGAGGCTCCAATGCTGACCAGGCCGCTCCGCGATGGGGCGATGGCGGAGGGCTGCCGTTGTGATATTGGCGACGTTCTCAAGCACGAAATAGCGGGGCCTGACCTCACCAATCAGGCGAAGGTATTCGTACATGAGATTGCCGCGTGGATCGGTCAGGGACAACCGCTTCCCACCGGACGAGAAGCTCTGACATGGGGGGCCACCTACCATTAAGTCAACATCGCCGTGGAACCCCCGTGCCTCGCGGACGCGATCCGCGTGGAGGTCCTCAATACCCTCTTGAATGAGCTGTAGGTTCGGTCGGTTGAGTTGAATTGTCTCGCGGCACTTAGGGTCGATTTCGTTGGCTAGGGTCGGGACAATGCCGCCCTGCTCAAGGCCAAGGTCGAGGCCCATGGCACCCGAGAAGAAGGACCAAACCTCGCTCACAGATCCGTCTGCCACAAGACCTCCTGTCCGCCCGATTTGCTCCGGTGCCACCACCGTTGCGCCTTGCTGTGTGAATATACAGTAAGCCGGTTCGGCTTGCCAACGCGATTCAAGGTTCAGATCGTCTTCCTTTCACGCAAAACCGCGAGTTCGGCGTCGCCGATGCCGATCTCGCGCAGTACTTCCTCGGTGTGGGCACCGAGTGCCGGCGCGGTTGCTCCCGGCGCGAGCGGCGTTCCGCTCATGCGGATCGGCGTTCCCACAACGTGACCCGGTTCGCCTTCGGCGTCGCCCACCGCCGCGAAATAGCCGTTGTCCCAGGCACCTGAATCGTCGAGTACCTGTCGGTGGTTCCGTACGGGAGCGTAGCGGACTCCGGCTTCGCGCAGTACCCGGCACCAGTGTTCGGTCGGCTGCGTCTTGAACGCGGTCACGAGTTGGTCCATCAGCCAGTCGAAAGCACCGTGGACCGCGATGCCCTGCAATCGGTCATCCAGGGTCAGGTCGGGCCGGTCTAGCGCGATGAAGAAGGCATCCCGCGCATGGGGCGGTACGCCGGGAATGGCGATCCAACCGTCTGCCGTCTCGAAGATGCCGTAGACCCCCTTGATCAGGGAATGGCCGTCGTTCGCCCGCTTTGCGGGCTCGTTGGTCAACATGAGGTGCGTGAATTCCGTGGCCTGCGCCCAGATCTGCCCGCCGAGAAGAGACGCCTCCACGCGTTGGCCCCGACCCGTTGACGTACGGGCATACAGGGCGGCCAGGATGCCTGCCGCGAGGTTCAGCGATGCGATGTGGTCGGCGATGAATACCCCGACGGGGGAGGGCGTGTCCTGATCGCGCCCTATCGTGCTGATGAGCCCACCGGCTGCCTGTCCGGCGAGGTCCGCGCCTTCCCGATCGGCGTCGGGCCCGACCGGGCCGAAGGTGCTGCCCTGGGCACAGATGATGCCGGGGTTGATTTGGGCCAGGTCGTCGTATCCGATGCCCCAAGTCTCCAGGGTGCCGGGCTTGAAATTGCTGACGAAGACGTCCGCGTCCTTGGCGAGGGTCTTGAAGATTCCCGCGCCCCGTGGATGGCGGAGATCCAGGGCCACGCTGCGCTTGCCCCGGTTGCACGCGGTGTAGACGGCGCTGCGGGAATCGTCCGGACCGACATGGATGTAGCGCCCTTGGTCTCCCAGGTCCGGCAGTTCGATCTTGATCACGTCGGCGCCCATGTCGGCGAGCAGGGCCGCCGCCTGCGGGCCTTGGATGAGAAGACCGGCTTCGAGAACGCGTATGCCGTCGAGCGGTCCGGACAACTGGCTGGCCTCAGCCAAAGACTGTCAATAGACCGACCGCGCTGATGCGGCCTGCTGACGAACGCGTTCTGTGAGTTCCCTATCGATCCCGATCGCGAACAGGCCGCCCGGGCCGACGATCTTGTGGACCATGAGCTTTTCGACTTCCTTGCGTTCCCGCGCCGTGACCTCTTGGTAGGCGTCGCTCACGAGGAACGCCTTGTAGGTGCCGCTGGTATCCATGAACGGCACGATGAATCCGGGGATGAGCGCCTGGATGATGGCGCCGCGTTTCTTGTCGGTCTGGTTCATGCCGGCCCGGTGCCAGGTTCGGGCGTCGTAGAGGACGATCGTGCCGGCAGGGGCTTCGATGACGTCGGCGTCGGGTCCGGCATAGGGGAGGCCGAACTCGGCGCGGTGGCCCCGCCGGTAGGTATGGGTCGAAATGCCCCACTCTTTGGGTGGCGGCTTGTTGGACGTGTGGCTGCCGAGTTTGAACAGGGTGGCGCCGTTTTCCTTGGTGAAGTCGGAGACGCAGACGTTGCGCTGCATGCCGAGCACGAGGTCGCCTGACGGCACGGGAATCCGGTCTCCGGTGCCCCAGAGGTAGGGGAAGTCGTTGTGCCAGCCCTGGACTTCGCGTTTGCCGTCGTCCCGGATCAGCGCAGAAACACCCGGCGAGTGGCCGAGCCGGATGTCCCGGGTGTGCATGTATTCCCGGGTGAGCCAGAGGGACACGGGCTCGACGCTAACCTTGGCGACCGCCGGATCCTGGGCCAGCGGCGCCTGGCGCACCGGTTCGCGCTCCGCGTAGGCATCCACGCAGCCGACCCGCTGCAGGCCGTCCACCACGCTTGGCGGCAGTACGCAGGCAAGGGCGACCCAACCCTCCTTGTGGAGCGTTTCCAAGTATTCGGAAGGCAGCTTCTCCGGGCCGTGGCCAATGTGAAACGGCCCCGGGGGCGCATCGTCGCCCGCCGAACCATCCGCGGCCACGTTGGATCCGTTTAGCCGGAGCCTCGTCGCGCAATTCAACGCAGTCGTGTCGGACTGCAGGCGTAGGCCCGTCGCGACGTGGTTGAAACCGTCGTCCGAGATGTCCCAGATCGCGGCGTCGTCGACGTGTCCTTGCACACCAAGGGTCTTGCCGTCACTGGTCGCGAGCCAGTCGCCGCTGGCATCGGTCAAGTAGCGGAAATGGTGCTGGGGCCTGGTGATGGTTGTGACGCGCGGGTTGTATTCGTCCGCGTTTGCTTTCGGTTCGCTACTTGCTAGCACCTGCCACCCCCTCGTGACCGTAGCGCGCCAGTATACCCGCGATGTGGTGGCGACCTTATAGCGCCCGAAGGGCGCGCGGTCGCCCTACGCGAGGCTCCGCGTACGTTACAAGGGCGGGCGAGGGCGCGCCGTTGGCGCGTTGGCCTCGCCCCTACAGGCGATAAACACGAGCCGCCGTGCCGTAGAACATGGCGTGCTTGTCGTCCTCGTTGAACTCGGCGGCGATCTTCTTCATGCCGTTCCACATGACGTGGTAGGAGATCGAGAGCTTGTCGACCGGGAAGTTGCTCTCGAACATGCAGCGGTCCGGTCCGAAGCACTCGATGGTGTGCAGGTAGTAGCGCCGCTGGGCCTCGACGAACTCGTCCGAGGTGGGCGGCATGTCGCGCTTGTCCCAGCCGAAGCCGTTGTCGGGCATCGCGAGGCCGCCGAGCTTGGCCACGACGTTGGGGCACTCGGCGATGGCGGCCATGTCCTCCTTCCACTCCGCAAAGATCTCCTCGCGCCTGCCGGCGTAGGCGCCGACGCCCAGCGGCGTGCCGAAGTGGTCGAGGATCATGGTCGTGTCCGGCACGGCGCGGGCGAGGGCCAGGTAGTCGCGGTTCTGGTGGTAGAAGTGCCAGGTGTCGTAGGTGTAGCCGAGTTGCCCCAGTCGGCGCATGCCGGTGCGGAAGTCCGCCTCGCCGTAGGGACAGGGCTGCCCCCGGCCGGTGTTGGTGAGCGTGCCGGTGGTGTCGTGGGGACCCGCGTGGCGGATGCCGCGGAACAGGCCGTTGCCGGCTTCCTCGTGTGCCGCCAGGACCTCTTCCACCGCATCGCCGAGGAGCAGGTTGGCGTGACTCACGATCCCGGCGATCGTCGCCGTACCTTCGCGTTTGGCGCTCTCGGCGGCGACACTGGCGATGAACTCGGTCTCGCCGATGGGGCGCAGGTGTTCGGAGCCGGCCTGCCGGTAACCGGATCGGCAGTCGATGAACACGGTCTTCTCGATGTTGTGGCCGGACTCGGTGTCCGCCCAGAGGTCTTCCAGGACGTAGGTGCCCCACATCGAGGTCGTCTCCCAGAGATGGTGGTGGGGATCGATGATGGGCCGCCCGGGATCGACGATCTCCTCCTGGACCGCCGCGTACCATTCCGGCGTGCGTGGTTCTGGCATGTAGCCCCTCCTACGTATGATTTCCGTTGGTCAGCCGACAATTGTCACCCATTGGCGCCGGACACGGAATGTCGCGTGTAGACTCCGTACCACTGATGCGAACCGCGGAGCGTCTGGTGCGCGTAACCCGCTTCTACACCACCCCGGAAGGCGGATCGGCCTTCGACGACGTCGACATTCCCGTTTCACTCGTGGCGCAGGACGCCTGGGGCAATGAACTACGGATGAGCGAGTCGTTCGTGTCGCCCGCCGTGCGGGTGTTCGAGGCCCCGGTGGGTGCTTTCCAGGATTGGCACAACGCCCCGCGCCGGCAACTGTGCATCATGATGCAGGGAATCTGGGAGATCGGCACCACGGACGGCCAGAAACGCCGCTGGGGACCGGGCGAACCCTTCCTGCCGGACGATGTCGAGGGCAAGGGCCACACCAGCGAGGTGATCGAGGGACCGGTGCGGATGCTGTTCGTGCCGTTTCCGGACGACCTCGATCTCGAGGCCTGGCGGGCTAGCGGCGGCAAGGCGACCGACGAGTGACGGCGACAATACGGCATCAGAGCCGGGTTCGGCGGATGGCCCATTGCCGCGTTCACGAGGAATAGCGTGTTCGACCCGGTGGCTTCGCGCATCGATCTGGCGCTCGCCGCGATGAACGCCGAGTTGCCGAGCAACACGCCGGAACTCGACGCGTTGTTCGCCAAGCTGCGCACAGCCCGGGAGAACACCGAACGCCGGGCAACAACACAGCGCATCTGGTCCGTCTGGTGTTCCCACGCCGATGCCGCGGCTACGGATGCCATGCGCACGGTGGTCGAGGCGTTCGATTCCGGCGAGCTTGACCACGTCGGGGAGACCCTGGATGACATGGTGCATCGCTGGCCCGACTGGGCGGAGACCTGGAACAAGCGGGCCACGCTGCGCTTCGTCGAGGATCGCCACACCGAGAGCCTGGACGACATCGCCCGAACGCTGGAGCGGGAACCGCGTCACTTCGGCGCGCTTTCGGGGCTAGGCCAGATCTGCCTCGGCCACGGCGACCTCACTTCCGCGTTATTGGCCTTCGAGCGCGTGTTGAGCATCGATCCCGGGGTTCGCGAGGTAAGGCAGGCCGTCACCATGCTCAAGAAGCGTGCCCAGCCGACGATTCACTGAGCGCCCCAGGCGCGTGACGACCGCCATCGGTTGACGGATAATCGAACGATGCGCGCCTACCCCTTGGAAGCCCGCCGACACAACGCCGGCCGTGCCAACGTACCGCTCACCGCCGAGCAACTCGGCGAGTTCGTTGCTCGCGGGTTCGTGACCCTGAAGTCCTCGCTCCCCGAGAGCTACCACCGTGTCATCTTCGAGCGGTTCGACGAGTTGTCGGAAGGGATCGGGCACTTTGGCAACAACCTGCTGCCGCTCATCCCGGAATTGAACGAGTTCTTCGAAGACCCGGTTGTGAAGGGCGCATTGACGAGCGTGGTCGGCGAGGGCTACTCGATGCACCCGCACCGGGCCCTGCACAAGAACCCCCCCGGCAGCGACGAGCAGGAGTTCCACAAGGACAGCTACTGGGGTTATGTCCGCCGCGTCCGCAACCATCGCCCATGGTGGGTGATGATCATGTATTTCCCGCAGGACACCCAACTGGCCACGGGACCCACGGCGGTGATGGACGGCAGCCAGCACCTCAACCAGAGGCCCGAGAATTTCTGCGCGGAAGTGCCCATTGCGGGTCCGGCGGGGTCGTTCGTGCTGATCCACTACGACATCTGGCACCGCAAGATGAAGAACCACACCGATGCCCGTCGGTATATGTTCAAGTTCGAGTTCGTGCGCCTGCAGCCGCCGTCGCGAGCCGACACCGAGACTCGCTGGCGCAAGCCCCGAAAAGCGCCCGCCCTCGATCTCTCGCCGGTGTGGCGGTCCACCTGGAACTGGCTCACCGGGCAGGGGGCGCCCGCAGGGAACGGCAAGGCAACCGTCGACGACCTGGGTGCCGACGACGAAGCGGTCGGCATCAACGCCGGCTACGCGCTGGGGCTCCACAACCAGACTCGCGTTCTGCTCGACGCGCTCGACTCGAATCCCGCGACCCACGAGAACAAGCGCCGGTACTCGGACAACGGCCAGATCTGGCGCGAGGACGCGGTTGTACGAAACGCCGCGCATGGTCTGGTTCAGGCTGGCGACGCTGCCGTCCCCGGGCTCGTCGACGTGCTTCGCGACGGCACGCCGCGCGGCCGAAAGCACGCCGCGTTTGCGCTGGGCGAGATCGGCGCAGCGGAGGCTGGCGATGCACTGATCGATGCCTTGGGAGACGAGGATGTCCATGTCCGCATCGCCGCAGCGGAAGCCCTCGGCATCATCGAACCCACGCCGGCGACGCGCGACGGCCTGTTGGCGGCATTGGGTGATCCGGCATCCGAGGTGCGTTTCGATGCGGCGCTGTCGCTGACCCGGGCGGCGCTCTGCGGTTCCACCGAACTGATGGCGGAGACCGTGGTGCCGCTCGAGGAAGCCCTGTTCGACACCAACCGCTACGTCAGCGCCTACGCGGCGGAAACCCTGGAACGAATCGGAACTCGGGAGGCGTTCGACGCGTTGGTCCCGTTCCTGCGGACCGCCCGTTGGTGCCCGCACACGGACAACCGCCGACCCTTCTGACCGACGCGTGCCGGTACGCGGAACCTCTGTCGCGCTCATCGTCTTGGGTGGCTTGCCCGGCACGGGGAAGTCGACGTTGGCAAATGCACTGGCGGAGAGGCTCGGCGCGATGCATCTACGCATCGACACGATCGAACAGGCCATGCGGGATGCCGGGCAGACCGTCGCCGGACCGGAGGGCTATCTCTTGGCGCGAGACGTCGCCCGCGAGAACCTACGACTCTGTCTGCCGGTCATCGTCGATGCGGTCAATCCCATCGCCTATACGCGCAGGCTTTGGCACGACGTCGCGGCGGGGACGGGCGCACGGTTGGTCGAGATCGAGCTTGTCTGCGGCAACAGCACCGAACATCGACAACGCGTCGAGTCCCGAACCGTCGACATCGACGGATTCCGATTGCCGACCTGGCAGGACGTGTTGGACCGGGAATACGAGCCCTGGCGGACGGCTGAAGTCGTGGATACCGCGGGGACGAGCGTGGCAGAAGCCCTCGCCGAAGTGGTCCGCCGCGGACGGTTAGACTAAACGGCTCCATTCTCTTATCCGAAGGGGGACCGGCCGCCATGGCAGACCTTGACCTGATCGAGACCATCGACGACTTCCAATCGGAGTACCGCAAAGGGATCGGCACGGTCCTGCCGCACCGGCCGAGCAAGGAAGCCAACCTGGACAACATCCGCCGTTTCGGCGACGGCGTGGGCGACTACAACCCCCTTTGGCGGGACGAGGCGCACGCGGCGACCAGCCGCTTCGGCATGGTCACCGCGCCGCCGCCTTTCCTCTACGGGGTGACACTCGGGGTCGTGGCCGGCGAGACCGGCGCCATCGACCGGCGCCGTGTGTCGACCCGGTACCTGCCGGTGAACTACGCCGGTGCCGAGATCGACTTCATCCGCCCCATCTGGCTGGGCGACCGCATCACCGCGCAGGAACAGGTTGGGGAGACGGTTCGCAAACAGAGTCGGCGCATCGGGCCGATCAATTTCAACACCGGTCGTGTCACGTTCACCAACCAGCGCCAGGAAGTGGTGGCGACCATCAACACGCTGATGGTGCGCTACCAGAACACCGGTCACACGATGGAGTACGACCGCACGGCGAAGAGCGCGGGTGGGGAACCGGCGGAACCGGTGGTGGTACCGGCGGATCCCCTGGTCTGGGAACGCGAGCGTCGCGGCGCACAAACCCGTTACTGGGAGGACGTGCAGGAAGGCGAGACCATTCCGTCGCTACCCAAGGGCACGTACTCGGTCACCGAGCTTTTCCTGTTCACCCACGGCGTATTGGGTACGGGCCGCAGTTCCCGGGCTGCTCTGGACGCGGAAGGCTCGGCCGATCTAGGCGGCGGGGGGCGCTTCGACTCGGAGCACGCCACCAAGCGCCGCAACATGCCCGGACAGTTCGACTACGGACCGCAGCGGGTCTGCTGGCTAAGCCAGATCGTCACCGACTGGATGGGCGACGACGGGACGCTTAGGAAACTGCACGCCTCGATCCGGCACCCCAACGTGGTGGGCGACACCAACACGCTGCACGGCGAAGTCGCGAAGAAGATGGTCGTCGACGGCGAACATCGTGTGGAGCTTCAAGTCCGCAACGAGAACCAGTCGGGATTGCCCACGGCCTACGCCACCGCCACCGTGGCACTGCCGTCCAGAAGCCCGTAGGGGCGGGCCTTGTCCCCGCCCGCGCACGCAGACCTGGCCCGTGCGTCATACGAAGACGGGCGACCGCGCGCCCTTTGGGCTGCGGTACCGTCGCCCCTACGACGGGGTTCCGATTGGCGTCGCGCGGTCAGCGTGCTCGAAATACTGCGCCGACAACGTCCGCTGGTTCTCGTAGATCGATCCCTGGTAGGGCGCCCGCGGTAGGGGCATCTTCACCGGAACGTCCTCCAATCGCGGACGCAGCGTCGGTTGCCCATGCACCATCCGACCGTTGAAGTCCTCCAGGTCGCTCAGGTGCTCGATGCCCGCGAGCGGCCACGCGTCGGCCGCGGCGTATTCGAAGAACAGCACGCGCCGTTGCCGATCCGACTTGTTCATCCCGGAGCCGTGCACGAGGCGGGCGTGATGGATGGTGATGGATCCCGCCCGGCCGTGGACCTCCCGCGCACCCGAGACATCGAGACCCTCCCGGGCGATGTCGATGGCGCCGCAGAACGCGCCGTAGCTGTGGTGGTCGTAGACTGGGCCCCGGTGCGAACCGGGCAGCATCAGTAGCGGACCGTTGTCGGGATCCATGTCGTCGAGCAGGATGCCGACGGCCAAGACGTCCTGATTGGTGTGCGGATAGAACGCCCAGTCCTGGTGCCATTCCACGGGCGCGCCGTAGTCGGCGGACTTCATGTTGATTTTCCCGCCCGCGCGCAGGCGGATGTTCTTCCCGATCAGCGGTAGGAGTGCGGCCATGATGCCCCGGTGGGCGGCCAGTTCACGGTAGAACGGATCGGCGAGGTGGGGCTGTTTGATCCGTCTCACCCGGGGTCCGTCTGGTGTGTGGGACGCTTCCAGGTCGAGAATGTTGGTGTGGTCCTCGATGCCGGCGGCGCTGGCGACGATCTCGTCGGTGACTTGGCGGAGGTCGGCCAGGGTCTCGGGTTCGAGCACGTCCTCCGCGAGCACGTAGCCGTCCTCGCGGTATTGGTCGATCTGCGCCTGGGTCAGCATCGATCGCGCGGCATCGCGTTCATCCGCCCATCATACCCCACGACCCCCGCTGTCCAATAAGAAAGTGAGGGTGAAATCGACCGATCGCGACGCGGTCG
>JAPPND010000152.1 GCA_028818795.1 Gammaproteobacteria bacterium
TTTTTCGGCACGGACGACCGGGATCATTGACCGGTTTCCATCGGCAGCGATTCGTCGCGCACCCACTCGGCCATGGAGCCGTCGTAGACGGCGACATCGTCATGCCCGACTAGCAGGCATGCGAAGGCGTCGACCGTTGCCGAGATTCCGCCACCGCAATAGGCGATGACCCGGGGAGCGTCGAGCAACCCCTTTGCATCCAGTGCAGGACGCAGGGCGGCGTCCTCCTTGAAGAATCCGCGATCCATGAGATCGTCGTAGAAGACGTTGACGCTGCCCGCGATGTGCCCTTTGCGACCGTAGTGCATCCGGCTCTCACCCGTGAACACATCGGGAGACAAGGCGTTCACTGTGCACACGCCCGGATCGCCGATCGCGGCCAGCACGGCCTCCTTGTCGGCGAACAGTGCAGGTTGCGGTCTCGCCACGAAGGTTCCCGCTGATGAAGGCGACACCTCCCGCGTGGTCGGGTGGCGACCCTTGCGCCATGCCCGGAAGCCGCCATTCAAGACCTTGGCGTTCCGGTGGCCGCAATAGCGCAGCAGCCACCAGGCACGGGTCGCCCACATCATGTGTCCCGTACTGTAGAACACCACCTCGCTGTCGTCATCCACGCCCAAGCCGCGGAACAGGGATTCCAACTGGCTGACCGGGGGCAGGCTGAAACCCAATCCGGTGCCGGTGTCGGAGGCCGCTTCGACGAGATCCAGGAACTGCGCGCCGGGCAGGTGGCATGCCTTGAACTTGGCCAACCCGGAGTCCGCCCGATAGCCTCTCGACGCCGGCGTGAGGTACACCGTCGCGTCGAGGATGCGTCGGGTCGGGTTGTCGAGATCGGCGGCTAGCTCCGCCGGGGAGATCAGGTACTCCGGGTGGGCGTATGTCATTGTGTGAACTCCGTGAAAGCGGGGCCGTCAGTCCTGCGCATCGGGTTCGCCGTCCCAGTAGTCGCAGGAATCCTCGGCACGGCCGATGAAGCGAAACGCCAGTTCGCCGAAGTGCGTCCCCACACCGAACTTGCCGCTGTCGGGATATTCGCAGACATCGGTAGCCGAGCGGGTGGAGATGGCCAGGTACTTCAACGTCGAGTCGCCGGTATTGGTCAGCTTGTGGGCGAACTCCGGGCCACCGCAGGGAGCGCCGAGCACGTCGCCGGGTCCGACTTCGTAGGTCGCTTCCCCGAACCGGTACGAGCCCTTGCCCTCGAGGACGAAGAACATCTCCTCCTCGACGTGATGAACGTGAAAGGGGCAGGCCGACCTGCCGGGGGGGACCTCGATGTATCGCGCGCCGATCTTCGACAAGCCGATGGCATCCGAGAACGGGGCGTGTGAGGCTTCGTAGCCAGATCCCTGCCGGGAACTCTCCAGCCGCAGCGCGCCAATGTTGGCGACCGGATTCAAGGCGCCGGTTGTGTCATCTGACATCGAAGGTCCCCTCCCACCGAGTCGTCCGAGTGTCGTTGCCCGGTCCGCTCAGTGTCAACGGACGGCGCAGCATCCGCTAAGCTTTATGGCACGACCCGGCCAATCAGACAGAGAGGATTCCGCATGCAAAACCGCCAAATCGTCATCGTGTCGCTGCCGACCGACAAGCTCGAAACCAGCCACTTCGCAATGCGCACCATCCCCGTGCCGGAACCCGGCGACGGCGAAGTCCTATGCCGAACGCTCGCGCTCACGGTGGGTGCCGGTCAACGCGCCGGCCTTCAGGGAAGCGCAAGCTACGCCGCGGCGCCGAAGAGTGGGGTGGTCATGGGCGGAACGGCCGTGGCCCGGGTCGAGGCATCCAACGCCGATGGTCTTGGGGTCGGGACCCTGGTCACTTGTCCGTCCGGCTGGCAGGACTACGCGGTCCACAAGGCGGACGCTGTTCATGTGGTAGAAGCCGGCGGCGATCCCGCCCATCACCTCGGCGTCTACGGCACAAACGGGCTGACGGCCTACTTCGGTCTATTCGATCTGGGCGAACCGAAAGCCGGCCAGACTGTCGTCGTCTCCGCAGCCGCCGGATCCGTCGGCCACATCGTCGGGCAGATGGCCAAGATCACCGGTTGCCGCGTCGTCGGCGTGGCGGGCAGCGACGAGAAGTGCCACCTGCTGACCGACGACCTCGGATTCGATACCGCCGTGAACTACAAGAGTCCCGACTGCCGCCAGGAGTTCCGCGACGCCTGCAGCGACGGCATCGACATTTACTTCGACAACACCGGCGGCGAGGTCCTCGGCGGTGCCCTGCGCCGGATGAAGCCCCACGGTCGCATCGTCTGCTGCGGGGTCGTGTCCCAGTACGACACCGGCAATCCCGCGCCGGGGCCGCGCGGCATTCCGGGACTCCTCGTCAACAACCGGGTCCGGATGGAGGGCTTTCTCGTGTTCGACTACGCGGACCGATACGGCGAAGCGCGAACACAGATGCGGGAATGGGTGGAATCGGGGGAACTCAAGCCGCTGCAGGACGAGTTCCAGGGCCTGGAGGAAGCCCCGAGGGCTTTCATCGACATGCTCGCCGGCGGCAACGTGGGGACACGCATCATCCGCGTCGCCGACTGACGCTACGGCTCAACCACCAGGACGTAACGTCTTGATCAGACAACGTCCGATGACGATCTCGGA
>JAPPND010000046.1 GCA_028818795.1 Gammaproteobacteria bacterium
AGCCATCGAGACGGCCCTCCGCCGCGCTCCCGTTGTCGTGCTCGCTGGTCCCAGGCAGTGCGGCAAGACGACACTGGCGCGGGAGTTCCTAGCTTCCGACTCGGTCAACTACCTCGACCTCGAATCGCCCGCGAGCCTCGCCCGCCTAGACGAGCCGATGACCGCGCTGGCGCCCCTGCGCGGACTGGTCGTTATCGACGAGGTGCAGTTGCGACCGGAGCTGTTTCCGACGCTGCGCGTTCTCGTCGACCGGACACCCTCGCCCTCGCGGTTTCTGGTTCTCGGCAGCGCGTCGGGTCCGCTTCTCCGCCAGACATCCGAGAGCTTGGCAGGCCGGGTGGAACGAGTCCTCCTGGGAGGTTTCACGCTGCGCGAGACGACCGGCGACTCGCCAGACGCCCAAGCGCGATTGTGGCGTCGTGGGGGAATGCCGCGCTCGTGTCTCGCCGCGAACGAAGCGGACAGCGTCGCGTGGCGTCGGGAGTTCATACAGACCCTGTTGGAACGGGACTTTCCGCAATGGGGAATATCCGTGCCCGCAGCGGCGCTGGGGCGTTTCTGGACCATGCTGGCGCACTACCACGGACAGACGTGGAACGCCGCAGAGCCGGCCAGGGCGCTCGGCGCCCCGCCGGCTGCGGTCCGCCGCTATCTGGATATTCTCACCGACGCGATGATGGTGCGCCCGCTGCGACCGTGGTTCGCCAACTTGCGCAAACGCCAAGTGAAGGCACCGAAGATTTACCTCAGAGACTCGGGTCTGCTGCACCAATTGCTGGGCATAGCCACGGAGAGGGAACTCATGACGCACCCTCGCATCGGCGCGTCGTGGGAAGGGTTCGTTCTCGAGCAGGTGCTCGCCATGGAACCCCACGATGAGGCCTACTTCTGGGCAACGCATCAAGGTGCCGAAATCGATCTGATCCTGCGCCGGGGCGGAAGTCTCTATGGCGTCGAGTGCAAGTTCGCCGACGCGCCGCGCATGACGCCTTCCATTCGCAACGCCTTGGCCGATCTCGGCCTCGTTCGAGTATCCGTGGTCTATCCCGGCGACCAGCGCTTCCCGCTCTCCGAGCGCGTCGAAGTGGTGCCGCTCTCGGCGTTGTCGCAAGGCGACCCGCTTTTCGACACGACCGACCCGCAAGCCGAGTTGCCATGCCGGACATCGCCATCGTGACCGGCCAGGGTGCGAAAGACACCTCGGCATCGTGACCGCCGACGGCGATATGAACTCCTTCGTCGTCTACCCGGAATAGTGAGGCCGGTATCCACTCGTCCTGTTCTACATGGATGCGCCCGGCAAGTGCGCGACGGGTCCACGCGTATCCGCTCGGATGCCCTCCGCCGGGGCGCTCCCGCTTAGGCAGCTGTCGACGCCATGCGTCACGGCAGCATCAGCGTGTTCGGCGCAATGTCATTTCGATGTGGCTTGGGGAGAACGTCCTACGCCGTGTGAGACCGAAATCGCGTGTGTCCGAGTCTCCTTCCCCACCTCAGCTTAGCGTGGGCCTAATCGGCCTAACGGCCTAACGCCCAACACGGTGCTCACCGAGCTTGATGTACCGTACCAATGATCCGCTCACCCTGATACACGCGGTCCATGCGTTCAGCCGAGTCGAGTACAGATCGTAGCGCGGCGACGTGGGGAGCGAGTGTATCGGGCGAATAATTGTGAGGCCGACCCTCTGGGAAGACAAAGACGCCATCGCTCTTGGCACGAAGCGAGACGAGGTAGTGGACGTTTGCACGAATTGGTAGGACCTGGTCGAGGTGATCGACGCGCGGTGATTCAGTCACGAGCATTCGAGGAAGGTTTGGGTACTGCTGATTGATTGTGCGCTCTTCCTCGACAAAGCCACGAAGGATATCGACGTGGTTCTTCCTTTCTGTGCCAGGGGTCATGTCTCGAACGGCCTCGCGAAGTTCGTTGATCTGGTTGGCAAGAAGAGTCAGCCGACTATTCAGTCGTTGGTTCTTCTCGTAGACTGAGATGTGCTCCCCGGGGAACGGAAGGGCGTGGCTGCTTACTAGTACGTCTATCCACTCTACATTCGGCCCTTTATACACTTCAACGACGTCGAATCGCTGTATAACGAGGCGAAATGAGAAGATGTCCTTGGTTTCGGGCATAGACAGCGTGGTGAATGTTCCTAGAACGACTACGTGGCTATTGACCAGCATGTCCTCGGCGGCAGCGAGCAGTTCGTCAGGGTGCGAGTGGGTAGGCTCTTCTGCACAGTCCGCGCGTACGACGAGGATGACGGTACAAACGAATGAGAACGCGACGGAAAGCGATGACCGATAGTTCATTGTGTGGGCTCCGAGTAGATGGCAGCGTAAAGGATCAGTAGGTGTTGCCGTTGGGGCAGTCTCGTACTTGGCCGTCGTATCGCTGTCCGCACCAGATCTCAACTGTCCTTGTTAGTCGGGTGTAAGGCCTCGGGCAATAGCGAGCCGACTTCGCCCATCCAGTGTGCGTCCCATCGTGGTTGCTATGGGTTCTTTGTAGGGCCTCATACTGGGAGCTGAAATCGGACAACACTTTCGAGCCATGTTGATCGCATTGTGCCTTGGTTGGCCAGTCACCGTAAATCTTGGCTCGGAATTCGTTGATCTTTGCCACGTAGGCATTAGCATGCACGTCTTCGTGGGCGACGGTATTGGCTATCTTGTCATATGTCCGTTCAGCGCCGACAGCACAATTGCCGGCCAAACCTACGTTAGCGACGATCTGGATGTCGGCCCCAGGCTTGAGGTCAAGCGTCCCGTGAAGACGCCATTGGCCGTTGCAGAGTTCCGAGCAGCTAGTTGTGCCTTGCACGCCCCCGTAGTTCGTAAAGCCCCAAGGTCCTCTGTTGCGCCTAACCATCGTGCTACTGCCTGTCCGGGAAATGTCCCCTAGATGGTCCTGCTTGGCGACCACGCAAGGTAGGGGCAGAGCGGCACCCCCGCCTCCGCCGGGGTCGCCGTCGTCATCGTCGTCGCACGCAATGCAAGCGCCGCCGACGACCATTCTGCGGTAGGCCACAGCCCCGGTAACGGCACACGCCGCACCCGGGTTGGGGTATCTCCCCCTTGCGCCCTCATCCGAGCAGTTCCACATGAAGTGCGCCGCGTAGTCGTCCCCGAACGTTTCGGCAGCGACCGCAGCCGCGGCGATGAGCACCGCCGCCTTCGTCAATCGTCTCATTCGCTTTCCCCTGGCGGAACAACCTTCCGGGACGCGGCGGCACTCCACCGAGGCCCGGGCCGTGGTTCAATTCGCTTAACCCGCGTTAACCCAACAAAAAACCACACTGAAACAAGGAGATATGTCCATGTCGTTCGTCGCCGTCCATCCCGACACGTTCCCCCTGAACGCCGCGACCGTCCTGCTTGCGCTGGGCCCGCGCCGCGTCGTCGTCGTCCTGATCCGGCTGCTCGCCGACCGGATCGAGAACGGCGGCGCGCCGCCGCCCCTCGACATCGAACTCGCGATCTCGCGGCTGCCCAAGACCCGCTTCGCGGCCACGACGCGCAAGGCCTACCGCGGCGCGCTCCGCCGCCTGCGGGAGTGGCTGGAGGGCCGGCCGGCCACCGACGCGCTGCTCGCCGAGTACCTCGGCGTCCTCTACGACCGCGACCTCTCGCCGCCGAGCGCCAGGCTCGTCGTGGCGGGGGCCGGCTTCGCGGCGAAGGAGTGCGCCCGGGCGGGCCTGCGCTGCTCCGACCCGGTCGGGCCCCGGACGAGGGAGCGGCTGGATCGCTTCTGCCGCGAGGGCGCGGGACGCAGCCGCGGCCAGGTCCGCGGACTGACCTGGGAGGAAGCCGACGAAATGTGCGAACTCGCCGAGGCGAAGGACGATCCGGCGGGCCCGCGCGACGCCGCGTTGATCGGCGTCGCTTCGCACGCCCTGCTGCGGGTTGCCGAGGTATCGGGGCTGCGGGCCGGCGACGTGTGGTTCGAGCCCGACGGCTCCGCGCGGGCGTTGGTCCGGCGCAGCAAGACGGACCAGCGCGGCGAGGGGGCCGTGCTCTACGTCGGCGAGGAGGCCGCCGACCGGCTGCGGGCCTGGATCGGGGCGGCGGGCATACAGGCCGGTCCCCTGTTCCGCGCGCTGGAGCGCGACGGCCGGGTCTCGGACCGCCCCCTCGGGCCGGATTCCGTGCGCGCCGCGATCAAGCGCCGCGCGAAGGAGGCCGGGATCGAGGGCCGGGTGTCCGGCCACTCGCTGCGGGTCGGCGCGGCGCAGTCGCTGGCCGAGCGCGGCGTGTCGATCGCCGAGATGCAAAGGGAGGGACGCTGGAAGGATGCGGCGATGCCGGGCTACTACGTGCGCGGCCAGGAGGCGTCCCGGGGTGCCGTGGCGCGGCTGCGCAGCGGTCGCCGTAGCGGTGCCGGAAGAAGATCGAAAAAGCACTTGCGCCGGCCAGAAAGGCGGTGGTAGAGTCCGGTTAACGCGGGTTAACCGAATGGTTTCACTAGTATTTTTGGAAAGAGACCTGAATCTGCCGTTGGTGCACCCGGCAGCCTTGGTTGATCCCCGCACGTAGCTCGAAACCGAAGTCGCGGCACCGATTCCCGACCATCGACCAAGTTCGCCGGAAGCGTCGGCGCGTTCCCGGATTGCGCTTTCGACGGCGTGGCCGTGGATTCCGACCCACAACGCCGGGACGGATGGACTCAACCAACGGAGCCGACGCCGCCATCTGCGGGTAGGGTCTCAGTCTGCGCGTTTGCTCCCAGGTAGTTCGCCAACCGCCGAGACACGGCCTGGGGCGACCCCGTGCGGCGGGCTAGGAGCGCATAGAACGAGGGCACGACGAACAGCGTCAGCAAGGTCGCCAGCGAGACGCCGGAGAACACCACGATGCCGAGCACGATCCGGCTCTCCGAACCGGCGCCCGTGGCGAGGATCAGCGGGATGGATCCCATCACCGTGGAGATCGTGGTCATCACCACGGGGCGCAGACGAATGGAGGCGCCCCAGATGATCGCCTGCTCGAAGGAACGTCCCGCGTCGCGCATCTGGTTGATGAACTCGACGATCAGGACGCCGTTCTTCGACGCGATGCCGATCAGCATGACGATGCCGATCTGGCTGAAGATGTTGATCGAGGATCCGGTCAGATACAGCCCCAGGAGCGCCCCCGTCACCGCCAGCGGCACCGTCACCAGGATCACCAGCGGATGCACGAAGCTCTCGAACTGGGCGGCGAGCACGAGGAACACGACAAGCAGCGACATGGCAAGCAGGAAGGCCAGGCCGCCGCTCGCCTCCTTGTACTCCAGCGACTCGCCCTGGTAGTCGATTCGGGCCTGTCCCGGGAAGGACTCCCGCACCACCTTTTCCAGGAACGCCAGCGCGTCGCCGAGCGCCGTCTCCGGTCCGAGGTTCGCCGAGATCGTGATGGACCGCAGCCGGTTGTAGCGGTTGAGTGTGCCGGGACCGGCGCGTTCCTCCACGCGGATCAGGTTGGCCAGCGGCACAAGCTCTCCGCTGCGGTCGGAACGCACGTAGATGTTGGCGAGGTCCTCCGCCGAGGCGCGCTGGTCGTCCCTGGCCTGCAGGATGACGTCGTATTCCTGGCCGTCCTTTACATAGGTGGTGATGCGTTGCTCGCTCATCATCGTCGACAGCGTGCGACCGATGTTCTGCACGGAGACGCCGAGGTCGGCGGCGCGGTTCTTGTCGATACGCACGATGGCCTGGGGCCGGGTCTCCTTGAGGTCGCTGTCGAGGCGGGTTAGGCCGGGGTACTCGCCGGCCCGTTCGAAGATCACGTCCCGCCACTCGGCCAACGTGTCGTAGTCCGGCCCGCCCAGCACGAGTTGCACCGGCTGACCCGACCCGTAGCCGGATAGTCCCGAGCGGACGAATGCGAAGGCCCGGACGCCGGGAACTTCCTGCCATGCCGCCGTAGCGCGGTCGGCGGCTTCCTGGGTGGTGACGGTGCGTTCCCGCCAGGGCTTCATGACGACCATGACCACGCCGCTGTTGGTGCCGCCGCCTCCCCAACCCGGCACGGCCATCACCACCACGTCCGCGATCCCCTCGTTGACCATCTGCAGCGCCGGCACCTCCAGTTTCAGCGCATCGCTCTTCATCCGTTCGATGCCCACGCCCTCGACGCCGGAGAACATCGCCATGAACGTGCCTTGGTCTTCGGCCGGAACATATTCCCGGGGCACGGCCTCGAACAGCACGTAGGCCGAAGCCAGCGCCCCAGCCGCCACGGGAACCGCGACCCAGGGGTGGGCGATCAACCAGCCCAGCACCTTCGCATAGCCGCGCCGCAAGGCCGCGAAGCCGGCATCGATGGCCCGGGACAAACGGTTCTCCCGTCCCGCCGAACGCAGCAGCTTCGAGCACATCACCGGCGTGAGCGACAGCGCCAGGACGCTGGAGAACACGACGGCCGCCGCGATGGTGACCACGAGTTCGCCGAAGATGATGCCGATCGAGTCGGTGAGGAACAGGATCGGCGCGAACACCGCCACCAGCACCGCCGTCGTGGCGATGACCGCGAAGGCGACCTGCCTTGCACCCCGGTACGCGGCGACGAGCGGGGGCTCGCCCTCCTCGATTCGGCGGTGGATGTTCTCCAGCACCACGATGGCGTCGTCGACCACGAGACCGATCGACAGCACCAGCGCCAGCAGCGTGATCAGGTTGACCGTGTAGCCGAACGACGCCAAGGCGATGAACGCGGACACGAGGCAGACGGGAATCGTGACCGCGGGAATGGCCATCGTTCTCAAGGATCCCAGGAAGACCAGGATCACCAGACTGACGAGCACCGTCGTGATGGCGATGGTGCGATACACCGAGTTGACCGCTTCGCGGATGAATACCGAGTCGTCGGAACCGGTGGTGAGCCGCATGTGGTCCGGGATCGACTCGTTGACCCGGGCAATCTCCTCCTTGACGGCCTCCAGCGCTTCCAGGGTGTTGGCCGTCGACTGCTTGACGATGCCGATGCTCACCGTGGGGAGACCGTTGGCACGATAGACCGACCGGTGATCCAGGGGCGCGACCTCGACGGTGGCGACCTCCCCAAGGCGGATCAGGTGACCGTCGTCGCCGCGCGCCAGAACCAGTTCCCGGAAGTCCTGCGCGGATTGGTAGCCCCGCGCGACGCGAACCGTCAGTTCCCGATCTTGTGTCTCGAGGCGCCCTGCGGGCAACTCCATGTTCTCGCGCATCAGCGCCGACTCGATGTCGGTCACCGTCAGGTTCCGGGCGGCCAATGCGAGGCGGTCGATCCAGATCCGCATCGCCGGTCGCGCGCCGTACACGCTGGCATTCGCGACGCCCGGGATGACTCCGAACCGGTCGGCAATGTAGCGTTCGGTGTAGTCGGTCAATTCCATGCGGTCGAGTTCGGAACTCACCACGTTGATGTACATGACCGGCCAGGCGTCCGAGTCCTGCTTGCGTACCTCCGGCGGGCGGACGCCTTCCGGCAGATCCCGCAGCGCACGCGCCACGCGATCGCGGACATCGTTCGCGGCGTCGTCGATGTCGCGACCGAGGTCGAACTCGAGATTGATGTACGAACGGCCGTCCTGGCTCGACGAACGCACCGACTTGACCCCCTCGATGCCGCTGATCTCCTCCTCTATCACCGTGGTGACGCGGTTTTCCACGACCTCCGCCGAGGCGCCCGGATAGGACGTCCCGATGGACACCACCGGCGGCGTCACGTCGGGATACTCCCGCAACGGCAGCAGCGAGAAGGACAGGACGCCGAAGGCCACCAAGGCGAGGCTGATCACCGTCGCGAACACGGGTCGCTTCACGGATGTATCGGAAAGCCACATCGTCAGCCACCCGCGCCGAGAATGTCGGGTTCTTCCCCGTCCGGCGAGTCGCCGGTCGCTCCCTGGACTCGGACCATCCCGCCGTCGCTCACCTTGATGAGGCCGTCCACGATCACCTGCTGGCCAGCGGACAACCCCGACCGGGCTTCCGCCCAGCCATCTCGACGGAGGCCCAGGTCGATCGCCGTCATCCTTGCCCGGCTCGTGGGTTCGCCGGCCTCGCTCGAAAGAACATAGACGAAGGTGTCGGTCGCGCGTTGGACCAACGCGGTCTCCGGCACCATCAGCGCCCGGCGGCTAGCGGTGGTCAGGCGGACCGTCATCAGCATGCCCGGGCGAAGCAACGCATCGGGATTGTCGATGTGCGCGCGAACGGGAACCGCCCTCGTGACCGGGTCGACCCGCGATCCGACAGTGCGCACCGCCGCCGTGAAGGTCGTACCCGGAAAGGCGGCGCTCTCGGCCGTGAGTTCGAGGCCCGCATGCACGACCCCGAGGTGGACCTCGGGCAGGGGAAAGTCGAGCTTGATCACCGAGACGTCGTCCAGCGTTGTGATCGGCGTGCCCGGCGTGATCAGGGTTCCGGCGCTGACCTGGCGGAAGCCAAGCAGCCCCTTGAACGGAGCGCGGATCAGCCGGTCGTCGATTCGCGCGACGATGGCATCAAAGCGCGCCCTCGCGCCGAAGAGGCGCGCTTCGGCTTCGTCCACGTCCGATGCCGGCACGCTCTGCGCCTCGAGCAGGTCCGCTAGCCGGTTGTACTGGGTCTCGGCATCGCGCTGGTTGGCCTCGGCCTCCTTCAGCAATGCCGTCTGTTCCTCGTTGGTGAGTTCGACGAGGATGTCGCCCCGGTCCACGAAGTCGCCGTCTTCGAAGCGTACTTGGCGGATCGAATCCGTGACCTTGGCGGTGATCGTGACGGATTCGTTGGCCCGGGTCGTGCCGATGGCCTCGACCACGTCGGCGATGGGGCGCACCGTTGCGGGCTCGGCGACGACCAACGGCGGCGGTCCACCGAAGAAGGCGCCCCCGCCCCGCGTCCCGCCTTCGTCCGAACAACCGGCGATCAACAGGGGTAAACAGACCCAGTGCCTGAGCCAGCGCACATCCATCTCCACCATCCTGTCGGGCTATGTTACGCCGTTACGAGCGCTCCGAAGGCGGATCTGCCACACGCCAACGCGGGCCCGTCGGCAACGCCGCCAGCACAGCCACCGCCTCGTAGAATGCCTGCCAGTCCTTTCCGACCTCCACGAACAAGCGCTCGAAGTCCCGCTTGGAATCCTCGTAGGTCGCCACGAGCGCCAAACGCGCGTTGTTGAACGGATCCGCCATGGTCGCGTCGTAGCGCCCGCCGCCGAGGCGCTCACGGTTGTGGCGGTAGTCCTCAAGCATGGCGGCGAACAGTTCCGCTTTCAGTTGTCGCTTCGCGGCATCGGCGATGGGCTCGGAAAAGAGATCCGCCAACCGCACGCGCCAGTCGCTCAGGAACTGTGCATAGGCCGCGGCGGACTCGAGGCGTTCTCGGTACGCGCCGGCGTCCCCGCCGGTTGCGGCCAACCATCGCATCGCGCCTTCGTTGCCGACAAAGCCCGCGAAGGCTTCGTTGAATCCCGAGTCCCCGGGTGCGTACACCACGCTATGCGCCAGTTCGTGGAAGATGAGATCGGCCAACGCAGCCTCGTCGTAGTGGACGAAGCTGGACAGGATCGGGTCGTCGAACCAGCCTAGCGTGGAGTAGGCGGTCACGGGGTACAGGTGGACGTCGTGCTCGACGGACAGCCGGGCGGCTTCGCGTTCGGCGGCACGCCGGGTGAAGTAGCCGCGGTAGACCGCACAGCCGACCAACGGGTAGCAGCGCGGCAACGCCTCGACCGCGAACTCGGGCGCCGCCACCACGTTCCACACCGGCACGCCGTCGAGTTCGACATAGCCGCGGTAGCGCCCGTCCACCGGCAGACGCAGCTCGTCCTGGGCGAATCGCAACAGGCGCGACACCAGTTGGAGCTGTCGAACCAAGGTCGGATCAGTGTCCGGCGCTTCGATCAGGTCCTGGGCATCCTGGCGGGCGAAGAGGATCGACGACTGCCCGGCGACGGCCTGTGCATAGAACTGGACGTTGGCGCATCCGCCGAGCACCAGCGTACACACCAAGAGCATCGCCAGGCGGAAGGCGCGTTTACGCGCACTCGCGGCAAGCGCACAATCCACGAGTTGAGTCTGAACCCTTGACAGCCCAGCAATGGTCGAGCCGATTCGAGGAACCCTGGCGTTCGCGTTCATCGCGGCTAGCAGCGTGTTCTGGTGCACGTTGATATTCTGCCTCGGCTTGGTTCGGCCGTTCTTCCCGAAGAAACGACGGATTCCGCTTGGCACCGCGATGATGCGGGCGATGGCTGGCTGGGTGCGTTGCGCGGGTTGGATGCTACGGGTACTGCACGTCACGCGGATCCACGAGACGAACAACGAGCAATCGGCACCTCGCAAGCTGCGTCCCGATGGCTGGTATCTCGTGGTGTCCAACCACCAGACATGGGCCGACATTCTCATCCTCGTGGTCACTCTCTACGGTCGAATTCCACAGTTCAAGTTCTTCACCAAGCGGGAACTCATCTGGGTGCCGTTCATCGGGCCGGCCATGTGGTTTCTCGAGTTCCCCTATGTCCGGCGCTACAGTCGCGAGCAGCTTGCAGCCAATCCGGCATTGCGCGAACTCGATCGGCGGGCAACGCTCGACGCCTGTGTCGGCTTCGGCCAGCGTCCCACCAGCGTTCTGGTGTTCCTGGAGGGAACCCGCTTCACGCCGGCCAAACGCGACGCCCTGGGATCACCCTACCGATCGCTGCTGAAACCTCGGACCGGGGGCTTCGGAATGGTCGTCCAAAACATGACGGATCGGTTGGAGGCCGTGGTCGATGTCACGATCCGGTATCCGGGCGGGGCACCACCGTTCTGGGGTTTTCTCTGCGGCCGCTGCCCCGACGTGGAGATCGACATCCGCGCCCTGCCCCTGCCCCCGGCGGACCGCGACGCGGTCAACGCCTGGGTCAACCGGCTTTGGGAAGAGAAGGACGCCCGCCTCGACCTAGCCCGGATATCTCACCAGTGGCCGTGATGATCGCCGAGGATTTTGGTTCCGTGCGCGTGCTCGCGACCGAAAGCATAGCGGGGACTACGTTTGAGGTCGCATGTGCGCGCACGGGGCCAAAAGACCGGCGAGGGCACGGCCAGCGCAGACCGTCATCGCCCGGAACCAGATGAACCCTCGCAACCATCTAATCGGCAAGGGGTTTCGCCATGGCACCAAGCGGCTGGTGAGATATGCGGGCTAGGATCAGGGCGAGCGGAGCCTTAGGTCGTTGACCTGGCGCTGGAGTTCGGCGACCTGTCCGTTGACTTGCGCCCGGTGGGCATCGATGGCGGTAATGTCGGACTTGAGCTTCGCCACGTCGGCACCCAGCGACGCCTGCAGGCGCGAGGCCATCTGGTAGGCGGAATTCGCCCGGTCGACGACATCGCGCATCTGTTTGATCGAATCCTGCAGTTGGATGTCGAGTTCGGTCACCCGGGTGGCGACATCCTCCTGCCTGGCGACTGCGGTTTCCAACGCGGAGACCTTGCCTTGCACGGACTTGATGCTTCCCTCCGCGCGGGAAACCGCCGTTTGAAACGTCTTGTCCTTGGCTTCCAGCGCCCCGATGGCGTCCCGGTGCTTGCGGTAGTTGCCCCAAAGGAGGTCGATCTGGCCGAAGTGCTCGTCAAGCTTGGCAAGCAGATCCGTATCGGAGTCGGACATGAGCTGGTCGGTCATGCGCAGGCGATCTTCCAGGCTCTCGATGCGGTTGGATGCGTCCGCCAACAATGTCTCGGCCTGCACGATGCGCTTGTGCTGTTCGAAGATGAACCAGCCCGCCCCCAGCAGGGCAGCAACGAGTACGACCAATACGGCGTTGACGAAGAGAAGCGACGAAGAGCTGCCCCGGCTACGGCCGCGCCCGGGTCTTGGACGTCCGGCGCGCTCCGGGTCGGCTGCAATGGTAGGCAGGGTTTCGTTTGCCACCGGGAGGCCCCGTCGGTCGGCTAAGGAAACCGAAAGATTAGCTTGGCGTCGGCCGAGTCTCAATAAAGAACGTCGCCGACCGGTGTAGCGGGAAACCCGCGCCCTGCGCGGGTCCCCGTACGGCTCACAACGTGGCGACGACCGCCATCACCACGGCAAGCACGATGCTGGACGTGATGACGCCCTTGACCGTCGTCAGCACCATGGTCTTGCCCCAGATCGCGTTCGCCTCGATCACGGCGATGATCACCAGGCCGAGAATCAAGCCGAGCCAGGACGCCGGTGCACCCGTATCGACATCGAACGGTCCCCGGATGAACTCCGAGTGGGATCCCATGAGGAAAAGCATCGGCGCCGAGAAGAAGGTGTTGGTGCGCGAGGCAAGGAGCGCCTTCGCCGCCGAACCGGCAGCATTCGGATCGGCTTCGCCGCCGCCGGCCACCGCCTCGTTGGAGGCGATCACGACCTTCTGATTCGGCCAGATGATGCCCCAGACGTTGAGGAACATCAGCGTCGCCATGGTCGAGGCAAGGATTATGTCCACCGTCCAACTCTTGTCGTGGAGGACCAAGAGCAACAGCACGAGACCGGTCAGGAAGGTCAGCAGAGCCCCGTATCGGAACCACCACAACGCGCTTGGCACGAGCTTGGTGAACGCATCGACCTTCGCTTCGTCCGACGCCTGCGCCATGTAGCCGCCCTGGACGAAGTTGAAGTAGTAAAGCAGACCGATCCAGGTGATGCCGAATAGGTAGTGCCCCCAACGTACGACGTAGTCGAACAGTGCCATCCAGTCCATTTGACTCTCCCCAAGTGAACTTCTTGTTGCTTCGATCATAGCAACAAAAACCCCGCCGGTGGCGGGGTTCAAGGGGGTCCGAAGACCCGGCTGCGAGTGACCGGAACCCCAAACAGGATTCCGATCAAATCGCTTGGGGGGCTGCTACATCATGCCGCCCATGTCGGGCATGCCGCCGCCACCCGGTGCCGGCGGCGGGTTGTCCTCCGGCATCTCGCTCACCATCGCCTCCGTGGTGATCATCAGACCACCGACCGAAGCCGCGGCTTGCAGCGCCGTGCGGGTCACCTTGGCGGGATCCGGAATGCCGAGCTCGATCATGTCGCCGTACTCGCCGGTGGATCCATCGTAGCCCTGATTCCCGTCGAGGGTGCGGACCTTGTCGTAGACCACGGCCGGCTCGTCGCCGGCGTTCTCGGCGATCTGCCGTAACGGCGTCGCCATGGAGCGCAGGGCGATCTGGATGCCGACGTTCTGGTCCTCGTTGGAGCCCTTCAGGCCCTCGATGGCCTGCAGGGCCCGGACCAGCGCGACGCCGCCGCCGGGAACGATGCCTTCCTCCACCGCAGCGCGGGTGGAATGCAGGGCGTCCTCGGTACGGGCCTGCTTCTCCTTCATCTCGACCTCGGTAGCCGCGCCCACCTTGATGACGGCAACGCCACCCGCGAGCTTGGCCAGGCGCTCCTGGAGCTTCTCGCGGTCGTAGTCGGAGGAGGTCTCCTCGATCTCGGCGCGGATCTGCTTGATACGCCCCTCGATGTCGGCCTTGTCCCCGGCGCCGTCGACGATCGTGGTGTTCTCCTTGCTGGACGAGACCTTCTTGGCGGTGCCGAGATCGTCGAGCGATGCGCCTTCTAGGGTCAGGCCCACTTCCTCGGAGATCACCGTGCCGCCGGTCAGGATCGCGATGTCCTGCAGCATGGCCTTGCGGCGGTCGCCGAATCCGGGTGCCTTGGCGGCGGCGATCTTGACGATGCCGCGCATGTTGTTGACCACCAGCGTCGCCAGGGCTTCGCCCTCGATGTCCTCGGCGACCACCATCAGCGGCCGACCGGCCTTGGCGACGTTCTCGAGGATCGGCAGCATGTCGCGGATGTTGGAGATCTTCTTGTCGCACAGCAGGACGTAGGGATCCTCCAACTCGGCGGACATGGAGTCCTGGTTGTTGATGAAGTAGGGCGACAGGTAGCCGCGGTCGAACTGCATGCCTTCGACGACTTCGAGCTCGTTCTCGAGCCCGCTGCCCTGCTCTACCGTGATGACGCCTTCCTTGCCGACCTTGTCCATGGCATCGGCGATCACGTCGCCGATTTCCGTGTCGTTGTTGGCCGAAACCGTCCCGACCTGGGCGATGGACGTGGAGTCCTCGCAGGGGGTCGCCATCTTCTCGAGCTCGGCGACGGCTGCGGTGACGGCCCTGTCGATGCCGCGCTTCAAGTCCATGGGATTCATGCCGGCAGCGACCGACTTCAACCCTTCGGCGAGCATCGACTGCGCCAACACGGTCGCCGTGGTGGTGCCGTCGCCAGCCTCGTCGGAGGTCTTGCTGGCGACTTCCTTGACCATCTGCGCGCCCATGTTTTCGAACTTGTCCTTGAGTTCGATCTCCTTGGCGACGGAGACGCCGTCCTTGGTCACTGTGGGGGCACCGAAGGACTTGTCGAGGACGACGTTGCGTCCCTTCGGTCCCAAAGTCACCTTGACGGCATTCGACAGGGTGTTGACGCCGCTCAGCAACCGCCCGCGCGCGTCGTCCCCAAACTGTACTTCCTTAGCACTCATGTGAGTTCCTCCTCGAGTTCGCCGCCAATCAGCCTTCGAGCACGCCGAAGATCTCGCTTTCCTGGAGGATCAGAAGCTCCTCCCCGTCGATCTTCACCGTGCTTCCGGCGTATTGGCCAAAAATGATCTTGTCGCCGACGTTGACGTCCGGCACGCGCCGGCTGCCGTCGTCTTCGACCTTGCCCGGGCCGACTGCGAGGATTTCGCCTTGCGAAGGCTTCTCCGAAGCAGTATCGGGCAACACGATGCCGCCGGCGGACATGGCGTCCTCCTCGATGCGGCGCACGACCACGCGGTCGTGGAGTGGTCGGATATTCATGACTAGCTTTCTCCCAAAATGCTGTTCATACCCCAGTCCGATGTCGTGGATTAGCACTCTCCGCGTGAGAGTGCTAATCCGTGCGGCGCTATGATAGGGGCGGATTCACAAGATTCAACCCCCGTACGGCGAGAAATTGTCGCAGAACCCATCAACCGAACTGGGCGCACCGCAATTGCGGCGCGGGCTCGGTCGGATCCCGGTCGTAGGGGACGGGCTTGCCCCTGCCGTCTCCGGGGCAGCGGCAAGGTCCTGCGCGGGCGGGGACAAGCCCCGCCCCTACGCGGTCTCCGCGGCATGCCGACGCCTTCCGTAGGGGACGGGCTTGTCCCGTCCCGTGGCCGCTCGGACTCTAGGCAGGGCTACCCGGGCCCGCAGCAATGCCCGCCGCTTCGTCGTCGACGGCGTGGCCGGAACTGTCGTCGGAGGCCCGTCGCCCGGATGCCGGGCGGTTCTCGACCATGACTTCGTGGAGATGTCGAACGCGGGTGCTACCTGTCCTTACGAACAGGAAAGGCAGCACCGCATGCACAAGGCACGCCACCCCGCCAACGAGCATCGCCATCGCGAATCCCGCCGCCTTGAGCATGTGTTTCCAATAGGACTCACCAACTTCGTCGAGGTGGTCGGTGAGAAACGACATTTGGAGCGCCCCCGGCGGGATCGGACGATGTCAACCTACCCGATGCCGAAGAGAAGCGCCTTGAGCATATTTCCTAATAGCATGTGCTTTGAAGCATATCGTCTATGCAGTGTCGGCGAACCGACGCGCAAACAGCCTGGCCCCCAGGTCGAGAATCTCTGCACTGTCCTTCACGCCGGCAACGAGATTGGCGGGAATGGCGTCAAGTCCGTTGTGCGCGCCACTGATAGCGCCCGCGATCGCCGCAACGGTGTCCACGTCGCCGCCGGCACGCAAGGCGCGATCCACCGTCGCCAGATAGTCGCCCGGCGACTTCAGGAACACGTACAGCGAGGCCAACACCGTCGGTTCCACCCTCACCGGGACTCCGAAGCCCCGGCCCTTGGCCCGTCCTTGGTCTGCAACGATCGCCTCCAAGGCCGCCGTCTCGGTAAGCGCCAGCCACTCGTGAAGTTCACGAACGCGATCCGCGAATCCCGGGCTCCTACCCGCGATCGAACCGTGTACCGCATCGAGGAAGCTCGCGGTCTCGACTTCGTTCGAGGTGGCCGCATACGCAACCGCCGTCGCGACGGCAATGGCCCCGTCCACGGCCAACGGGTGTCGATGGGTGACGAAGCTGGCCAGTTCCACGTCACGCGCGAGTTGATCCGCGTTGTCGAAATGCCAAAGCCCGACGGGGGCGATGCGCATGGCGGCACCGTTCCACGGCAGATCGTCGGCAGCCGCCGCGTCCTCCCAGCGGATGCCTTCCATCAGCCGCCCTACCGCCCGATGGGCAACCTGTCCGGCACCGACGATTTCGTGGGACTCCCACAGCTTGACGAACTCCGCCGCGATGTCGGCCGGATCCACGCGTCCGCAAGTCAGCAGACTCTTGACGATGGCCAGCGTGAGTTGGGTGTCGTCCGTGTACTGGCCCAAGGGGAACTCGACTTCCCCCTTGTGCCGGTACGGACGAAAGCCGTCCGCAATGCCCTGCATGGTGGCGATCTGCTCCCGGGACCTCCCTTCCAGCGGCGCACCCAAGGCATCGCCCACTGCGCACCCCATCAGCGCGCCTACGAATTGGTCTTCTCGGGGTCTTGTCATACCTACTTGCCGCCAGCGAGTCGCTTCACCGATGCTACCCGCTTCGCGACAATACTTGCGATGGTGAAAGGAAACCTGCATGAACGTGCTCTTCGTGTTCTCGGACCAGCAGCGCTACACCGCCCTGGGTGCCAACGGCAATTCGGTGGTCCGAACCCCCAACCTCGACCGGATGGCGGCCGAGGGAATGGTCTGCGACAACATGTTCTCCAATCACCCGCTGTGCTCGCCATTCAGGGCCATCCTGCTGACCGGGCGGTACGGCTGGCGCAACGGCGTGATCTGCAACGAGTACGAGCCCTTCCGAGACATTCCCACGTTGCCCGGCGTGCTCTCCTCGGCGGGGTACCACACGGGGCATATCGGCGTGTGGCACCTCGGCGTACCGCCCTATTCTCCCGAGAATCGCTACGGTCTCGACTACCTTGCGGCGGTGGAGGGGATCGGCGGCAACTACTTCGACCAGCGCTACTTCGAGAACGAACGGGGACCCGAGCGCCACGAGGGTTGGTCGCCCGTGGTCGAAACGGATCTGGCGATCAGCTTCCTCGAGACCCACACGGCCGAGCGGCAGGACGATCCCTTCGCGCTCTTCGTCTCCTGGCGCCCGCCGCACTGGCCCTACCCGCAGTATCCGCACGAATACGGCCTCTACGATCCCGCCGACGTCGACCTGCCGGGCAACGTACCGCCGCAGATGGCCGACTTCGCCCGGCGCGAAATCGCCGACTACTACGGCTGCTGCACGGGACTCGACGCGCAGATGGGGAGGCTGTTGGATGCCCTGGACCGCCTTGGTCTCGCCGACGATACGATCATCTGCTACTCCTCCGACCACGGCGACCACCTCTCGAGCCACGGCTACGGGAAGCCCAAGGACATCTGGATGCACCCGTCGATGCGGGCCTCGAAGGCAACCCCGTACGACGAGTCCGCACACATCCCGTTCCTTCTCCGTTGGCCGGGCGGCACACGCCCCGGTTCCCGGAGTTCCGCCTTCATGGGCGCCATCGACATCGTCCCGAGCCTGCTCGGCGCTTGCGGGGTAGCCGCCCCGGATGGATTGCAGGGTCGAGACGTTTCCGGCGTATGGCGGGGCGAGTCGCCGCCGGATGACACCGAGCTCACTCCCGGTGGCAGCGACTCCGTGTTCCTGATGAACATGGGCAACGGCTGGCCCAATCGGAAGGCATGGGTCGGTCGCTGGCGTGGCGTGCGAACCGAGCGCTATACCTACGCCCGTTGGTTCGAGAACGAACGCGGCCCCTGGCTGTTCGACCGTGAGTCCGATCCCTTGGAAACCCGGAACATCGCGGAGGCGCCGGAAGCCCGTGGCGCGGTGGAGGAGATGGAATCCCGGCTCCACCGGTGGATGGAGGGCACCGGCGATCCCTTCGAATACGGCAAGCGCGGACCCCGGGGCTTCCTCGAGGTGGGGCAGCGCTGGGCCGACCCGGTTCGATACAAGGACTGGAGCCCCACTTGACCTCGCCGAGCGCCGATCCCACCCCGGAAGAACGCATCTGGCAGGTCGTGGCCGAGATTCCGTTCGGCAACGTGGCGAGCTATGGCCAAGTGGCGGAATTGGCGGGCCTACCCCGGGGCGCCCGACGGGTCGGGCGGTGCCTTTCCCGGCTACCCGCCGGAACCCGGCTGCCCTGGCACCGGGTCGTCAACGCGTCGGGGGGAATCTCGCTACCGGGCAGTGCCGGCCAGCGCCAACGCGAGCTTCTGCTGGATGAAGGCGTTGCCTTCGACGGCGACCGGGTCAAGCTGTGTTGTTGTCGGTGGTCCGTTTAGGCGAGGGGCCAAATCACGGGATTCGTAGGGGCGAGGCGCCCATCGGGCGCGCCCTCGCCCGCGCTGGGTCTACCGGCCCAACGTTCAAGCCAACCGGCGCGGGACGCCACAAGGGCGTCCCCTACGGCCCGTCGGTTGAGGCGGCGCCGCTAGTCTCGGAAGTTGGTGAACTGGAGCGGGACGCCGTAGTCGCCGTCCTTGAGCTTGGCGATGATGGCCTGGAGGTCGTCCCGCTTTTTCCCTGTCACCCGGACCTGGTCGCCTTGGATCTGCGAGGTCACCTTGAGCTTGGTGTCCTTCACGGTCTTGACGATCTTCTTGCTGGCATCGCGGCCGATGCCGCGCTTCAGGCCGAACGGCTGCCGCTTCTGCTTGCCCGATGCCTCCAGCGGCCGGGCGTCGAGGCAGCCGATATCCACCGAACGCCGGGTCATCTTGTCCTTCAGGATGTCGACGAGTTGGTTGACCTGGAACTCTTCCTGCGCCCACACGGTGACGACCTCGGCGTCCAGCGTGAAGCCCGCATCGACACCCCTAAAGTCGAAACGTGTGCGGAGTTCCCGCGATGACTGGTCGACCGCGTTGCGCACCTCTTGCAGGTCCACTTCGGAAACCACGTCGAAGGCAGGCATAATCGGGTCCTCCACCCGGGAGGCGGTCGGGCAAGTCGAACGCCAATCGCCCTTCGAACTTACATGAACGAGCGTTCACGCCGCAACCGAATCGACCGCGTGACCACGCGTGGCGGCGATGCGGGCGAGACGTCGCTCGCCGACGGCCGGCGTTACCCGAAGCACCATCCGAGAATCGAGTTGGTCGGTGCACTCGACGAAGCGACGAGCTTCATCGGTCTGCTCGCCGAAGAGGCGGATTCGGCGACCGCCGCGAAGCTCAGAGCGTTTCAGTCGCGGCTCTTCGACCTCGGTGCCTTGGCAGCGACGGGACGGTCCAACGCCGACTGGTCCGCACTCGCCAAGGACGTGGAAGGCGAAACGGAGGCCCTAAATGAGCGACTGGAACCCCTGCGTGAATTCGTCCTGCCGGGCGGCGGTCGGGCCGCGGCCACGGCGCACGTCGCCAGGACGGTCGTGCGACGCGCGGAACGGGCTTGGTGGCGTGCGGCTACGGACACCCGCGAACTCGCCGACACCGACGGCGGGATTTTCCTAAACCGGTTGGCGGACTGCTTGTTCGTTTTGGCGCGCACACTTGCCGAGACCGAGGTTCTCTGGGAGCCGTTGGGTGGCCCTAGCAAAACCTAGTCCACCGTGCCCACGACAGGTTGGTCTGCCCGGAGAAGGAGGCTGATATGAGCATCGACCTGGAAGAGCGTTTGTTGTGCGCGCTCCAACAAGGATGTTTGGTCGAGTTGCACCGGGATCCGGAAGACTGGTCCCGGTGTCAGGTCGGCTACGTCGATGCCGTGGCGGACGGGTCCGTGAGGATTCGTTCCGTCACACCCCAAGGCGATGTACTTGGTTACGAGGTCTACGCTCTGAGCGTGGTGGTTGGAGTCGTACTGGATGATGGCAAGTGCGACTACCTAGGAAAGATTGCTCGGGTGGTGGGCAAGCGCTCCCATATCTTCCAGGAGGTCGAAAGCTGGCCGAAGAGCGGAATCCGAGGGGCGTTACGAGAAGCGTTGCAGCGCCAATGCGTCGTGACCGTGGGCCGGACCCACGCGGACAAGGAATCTCTGTGCGGGCTGATTCGGGCCATGACGGACGACTCGGTGAGCATCCAGATCGTGGACCAGTACGGCGAGGACGACAGCCTGGCCACCGTCGCGATCGAGGGAATAACAGCGGTTCACTTTGGGACCGAGGACGAGCAGTTGCTCGACTACCTTCGGGCCAGCTATGCAAGCGAGGGCATTTGACCAGCAGGGTCGCTGATTTCGATGTCCGACTTGGTGGAGCACCTGCGAATCACCGAATGATCCACATGCATGCAGGCTTGACTCTTTGACAATGTCGCCCATGGCCCAAGGTACTAGGGCCACAACTTCGCCACGAGTCCGACCACCTTTCCCAATGCGCTGCGGGCATCGGCGTGTCTCGACTGCTTGGCCTCCTTGTGCTCGAAGATCCTGAGTGGGGATCCGATCGTGCACGAAGTGGGCCTAGATCGGCTCAGATGATTGCATCATGATGAGCACAGGTATAGCATCTGATGCTGCTTCAGAAGGAAGGTGATGCAAGGTCTGGGCTTTCATGAGAACGACCATTGACATAGACGCGCCGATTCTCCGCGAAGTAAAGGCCCTGCAGGTCCGGGAAGGCAAGTCGCTGGGACGGCTCGTTTCCGACCTGCTCGCGCGAGCTCTGAAGTCCGAGGGGGCACGTGTCGCCACGCCGCCCGGCGAATGGATTGCCAAACCGATGGGGGCGCGGGTCGATCTCATGGACAAGGAGACCTTGCACCGCGCACTGGACGGCAAGAAGGCGCGGGAACGTGTGCCGTGAGCTATTCCTTGGATGTCAACATCCTTCTCTACGCGTCGGATAAGTCCAATCCGCTACACACCGCTGCAAGCGGTTTCCTGCAATCCTGCATGGCGGGCAGCGACCTCTTCTACGTCGCCTGGCCTACCGTCATGGGTTACCTTCGCATTGCTACGCATCCATCGATCTTCGACGAGCCGCTCACAACCAAGGAGGCCATGGCGAACGTGCAGACGCTGCTCGACCTGCCCCACTGCCGGTGTCTGGCCGAGGAGGACGGCTTCTGGGAGACATGGCGCGAACTGCTTGGCGAAACGCCGGTTCGCGGGAACCTCGTGCCGGATGCGCACCTCGCGGCGTTGCTGCGTCTGCACGGCGTCGGCACGCTTTACACCCATGACCGGGACTTTCGTCGTTTCGACTTCTTGGATGTGCGGGATCCGCTCGCCGATTCCTGAGCGATGTGGGACTCGATGAACCGATAGGACCGCGGCGACCGAGATCGAGGTCAACTGGCCTAAAGCGCCAATCGCCGGAAGTCGCTTAGCAGTTTCCCCAGGTCGACCACGAACCGGCCTGCCTCGGTGCCGTTGATCGCGCGGTGGTCGTAGGAAAGCGAAACCGGGAGGATTTTGCGGGGGACGAAAGCTGTGCCGTCCCAAACCGGGCGGGTGTCCAGCCGAGCCACCCCGAGAATCGCGACTTCCGGCGCGTTGACGATTGGGGTGAAGCCCGTGCCCCCGACGGCACCCAAGCTGGATATCGTGAAGCTTCCCCCTTGCATCTCCTCCGGCTTCAGCTTCTTGGTACGCGCCGCCTCGGATAGGCGGGCAATCTCTTTGGCGAGTTCGTAGACCCCCTTGCCGCTGGCGTCACGCACCACGGGCACGACCAAGCCGTCCTCGGTATCCGCCGCGAAACCGATGTGGTGGTAGCGCTTGAGAATCAGTGACGGCACCCCCGGGTCCAGCGAGGCGTTGAACTGGGGGTGTTGTTCGAGGGCATGCACGCAGGCCTTCATGATTAACGGCAGCGGCGTGAGCTTGACGCCTTCCGCTGCGGCTTCGTCCTTGAGGGAAGCGCGGAACGCCTCGAGGTCGGTCACGTCGAAGTCGTCGTGCTGGGTCACATGCACGACGTGCTGCCAGCTTCGATGCAGGTTGGCGGCACCCCGGGCGCGAATGCGCGACAGAGGCACGATCTCGATCTCGCCGAAACGGGAGAAGTCGACGGGCTCCATCGGGGCGATGGCAAGTCCCGTCGCCGCCGGCGTGGCCAGCGTGTGCTTGACGAACGATTTGACGTCGTCCTTGACGATTCGGCCCCGGGCGCCCGAGCCGTTCACCGTCGCCAGGTCGACGCCGAGTTCCCGGGCCAGGCGGCGTACGGCGGGTCCCGCGTAGACCTTGGCGGTCGTGGCTACCCGATCCGGGGGCAATTCGATGGACTCCGCGGCTGTCGGCGGCACCGCAGGCTCGACCGGCTTGGCCTCCGGGGGCGACGTCGACACGGCGGCCGAGGGCAAACCCACCGTCCGCTCGGCTTCCAGCACAACCAGCAGCGAGGCCTCTTCGACATCGTCGCCTTCGCCGACCGCGACCTCCACCACGGTGCCTGCGAACGGCGATGGAATCTCCATGGACGCCTTCTCGGACTCGACGACGACTAGGAGATCGTCTACGGCCACCGTCTGTCCCTCGGCCACGGCGACTTCGATCACCGACACGTTCTCCGCTTCGCCGACGTCGGGCAGGCGGATCTCCACGCGTTCCGTCGCCCTAGCGGGTGGCGCTCCGTCTGCGGTCGGCGGTTCTGCTTGTTCCGGCGGCGCCGCTTCGATCGCATCCGGTTCGCCGTTCGAGACCACGTCCATGCGAAGGATCGCATCGCCCGCGTTCACCACGTCGCCCAACGCCACGAGAATCTCGTCAACAGTTCCCGCGAACGGTGCGGGTACTTCCATCGACGCCTTGTCCGACTCGATGACGATGAGCGCGTCGTTCGCCGCGACGGTATCCCCGGAGACGACGCAGATCTCGATGACCTCCACGTCCTCGGCATCTCCGATGTCCGGGATCGTCACGTCCATCAGGCGAGCCTCGGGTTGTCCTTGTCCGCGTCGATGTCGAGATCAGCCATGGCCCGGGCCACTTCCGGGGCGGCGATGACCTGGCGATCCTGGAGTTCGCGAAGGGCTGCCAAGGTGACGAAACGTTCGTCCACTTCGAAGAAGTCGCGGAGCTTGGCTCGGGTATCGCTGCGCCCGAAGCCGTCCGTACCCAGCACCCGGTACGATGGCGCGGCAAAGTGACCCCGAATGGCCTCGGCATGCGCCTTCACGTAGTCCGTCGAGGCAATCACCGGCCAGTCGCCGTCCAGGCATTCCGCCACGTGACTGCGATGCGGTTCCTCGGCGGGGTGAAGCAGGTTCCAGCGGGCCACATCGGCACCGTTCCGGGCGAGTTCGGTGAAGCTGGTCACGCTGTAGACCTCGCTCGATACGCCGTAGTCCTCGTGCAGCCGTCGCGCCGCCTTCTGCACTTCGCGCAGGATCGTGCCGCTGCCGAGGAGGCGCACCTTCTTCGACCGGCTGCGGCCGTGGCTCTCGAGCCGGTAGATGCCGTTGAGGATGCCCTGCTCCACCCCTTTCGGCATCGCCGGCTGCGGGTAGTTCTCGTTCATCACGGTGATGTAGTAGAAGACCCGCTCCCGGTCCGCGACCATGCGCTTCAAACCGTCGTGGACGATCACCGCGAGTTCGTAGCCGTAGCAGGGATCGTAGGCGACGCAGTTGGGGATCGCGCCAGCAATCAAATGGCTGTGGCCGTCCTGGTGCTGCAGGCCCTCGCCGTTCAGCGTCGTCCGGCCAGCGGTCGCGCCAAGCAGGAAACCGCGGGATTGCATGTCCCCCGCCGCCCAGGCGAGATCGCCGACCCGCTGGAAGCCGAACATGGAGTAGAAGATGTAGAACGGGATCAAGGTGTAGCGGTGCGTGCTGTAGGAGGTGGCGGCCGCCAGCCACGCCGCGAAGGATCCCGCCTCGTTGATGCCTTCCTCCAGGACCTGGCCGTCCTTCGACTCCCGGTAGGAGGCGATCTCGCCGTGGTCCTCGGGTTCGTACAGCTGCCCTTCCGACGAATAGATGCCCAGTTGTCGGAACATGCCCTCCATGCCGAACGTACGCGCCTCGTCGGGGATGATCGGCACGATGCGCTTGCCGATGGCCTTGTCGCGGACCAGCGTGGACAGGATGCGTACGAAGCCCATCGTGGTCGAAACCGCACGCTCGCCGGTGCCTTTCAACTGCGCGTCGAAGGCGTCGAGGGCGGGCACCTCGATGGCCTGTTCGTCCGTCATCCGCATCGGGATGGGTCCGCCCAGGTTCGATCGCTGGCGTTTCAGGTAGAGCGTCTCCGGCGCATCCGGCGGCGGCCGGTAGTACGGCACGTCCTTCAGTTCCTCGTCCGTGAGCGGCACCGCGAAGCGGTCGCGGAAGTGTTTCAAGTCCTCGAACTCGAGCTTCTTGACCTGGTGGGTGGTGTTCTCCGCCTCGCCGGCATCGCCCATGCCGTAGCCCTTGACCGTCTTGGCCAGGATCACCGTCGGCTCGCCGGTGTGGTTCACCGCCGCGTGGTAGGCGGCGTAAACCTTGAACGGATCGTGCCCACCCCGGTTCAGGCGCATGATGTCGTCATCGGAGAGGTTCCGAACGAGCTTCTTGAGTTCGGCGTATTTGCCGAAGAAATGCTCCCGGGTGTACGCGCCGCCCTTGGCCTTGTAGTTCTGGTACTCCCCGTCGACGGCTTCGTTCATGCGCTGCTGCATGAGGCCGCGGGTGTCGTTGGCGAACAGGGGATCCCACAACCGCCCCCAGACGACCTTGATCACGTTCCAGCCCGCGCCGCGGAACGCGCCTTCCAGTTCCTGGATGATCTTGCCGTTGCCCCGCACCGGCCCGTCCAGGCGCTGCAGGTTGCAGTTCACGACGAAGATCAGGTTGTCGAGCTTCTCGCGCCCCGCAAGTCCCAAAGCGCCCAGCGATTCGGGTTCGTCGCACTCGCCGTCGCCCAGGAACGCCCAGACCTTGCGCTCGCCCATGGGGATGAGCCCGCGGCTGTCCAGGTACTTCATGATGTGCGCCTGGTAGATCGCCTGGATCGGCCCCAGACCCATGGATACCGTGGGGAACTGCCAGTAGTCCGGCATCAGCCAGGGGTGTGGATACGAGGATAGGCCGTGGCCATCGACTTCCTGGCGGAACGAATCCAAGGCCGCCTCGTCCAGTCGCCCCTCAAGGAACGACCGCGCGTAGATGCCCGGCGAGCTATGGCCCTGGAAATAGATCAGGTCCCCCGCCTGCTCGTCGGTGGGGCCCCGGAAGAAATAGTTGTAGCCGACGTCGTAGAGCGTGGCGGCGGAGGCGAAGGTCGAAATGTGGCCGCCGAGGTCGCCGCTCTTGCGGTTGGCGCGCACGACCATCGCCAGCGCGTTCCAGCGGATCAGCGAGCGGATCCGGCGCTCCATGAAGAGATCCCCGGGCATGAACGCCTCGTGGTTCGCGGGGATGGTGTTCCGGTACGGTGTGGTGATCGTGTACGGCAATCGCGCGCCGGTCTGCGTGAGGCGGGACGACAACCGTTCGAGGAGGAAGTTGGCGCGGTCGATGCCGGCGTTGTCGAGCACGTACTCCAGTGCTTCGAGCCACTCGCCGGTCTCCTCGGGATCCGGATCCTGGCCGTTGCCTCCCGGCGCACCGTCGAGACGCGCCTCCCCATCGAGCGTCCGCGGCGGCTGCTGTTCCCTTGGGTCGGCCATCGGGCGGTCCTTCTATCGGGTGTGGATTATAGGACGATTGCAGTTCGGTCGACGGCATCCCACATGGGCAACGGCCCATGCCGGCTTGAGCGTGGACAGTAACTGCGAGACCTCAACCGGTGGCCGGCAACGGCCACAAACGACAAGCACCCAGAACGCCGCTGGTATCGCCATGTTCCGCTCGAACCACCTTCGTCCGCCCTTCGTGCGAGAATCCGTATCCGCCCATCCGCCGGGCGACGTCGTCCGCCAATCCTTCGATATTGGACAATCCGCCGCCGAGAACGATCACGTCCGGATCCACGACGTTGACGATCTGCGCGAGTGACCGGGCAAGCATCGTCTTGTAGAGATCGACGCTTGGCGCGTCCGGGGGAATCCGCTCCGCACTCAGGCGTTCGCCACCCAGTTCGAGATGCGTCGCGGCGAGACCGGGTCCCGACAGGAACGTCTCCACGCAGTTGATCCGACCGCAATAGCACGACCGATCCGCAAGTCCCGCTTCGAGAGGCATCGTCGCGGGGTCCGAACGCAGGTACGGCAACGGCGTATGTCCCCACTCCCCGGCCACCGCGTTGGCCCCGGCCAGCAGTTGCCCGTCAACGACGATCCCGCCGCCGACGCCCGTGCCGAGAATGACGCCGAACACCACCCGCGCTCCCTTGCCGGCACCGGCCAACGCTTCCGAAAGGACCAGGCAGTTGGCGTCGTTGGCGATTCGTACCCGCCCGTCCATGGCCGCGTTCAGGTCGTCGAGCAGCGGTCTGCCGTTCAGCCAGGTCGAATTGCAGTTCTTCATGGTTCGCGTCGACTCGACCCAGGCACCGGGTGTGCCGATTCCCACCGGTGGCCGGTCACCGCAAGCGGCATCGATCCCTGCCACCAGGTCGGCGAGGAGTGCCACGGTGCCCTCGTAGTCTCGGGGTGTGGCCAGGCGTTCGCGGGAGGCGACCCGACCGGTACCGTCAAGGAGCACGGCTTCGATCTTCGTGCCGCCGAGGTCGATACCGATGCGCAGACCCCCGCTCACCAACCAAGCGCCCTGTAGAGCCGCGGCCAGTCGAACGCCGGCCCGGGATCCGTCTTGCGCCCGGGTGCGATTTCCGAGTGGCCGACTACGTCCGCAAGTGACAGGCGCGGATAGTGGCGCAGGAGCACGGTGAGTACGTCGACCAGCTTGTTGTACTGGGGTTTGGTGTAGGGCCGGTCATCCGTGCCTTCGAGTTCGATCCCGATCGAATAGTCGTTGCACCGCTCGCGACCCCGATGGATCGATACGCCCGCGTGCCACGCGCAGCGGTCGAACGGCACGAACTGGGACACGTCACCCCGCCGGGAGATGAGGAGATGGCTAGAAACGCGGACGCCCGCGAGATCCGCGAGCGACGGATCCACCGCGATGTCGAGGGTATTGGTGAACAACGCCTCGACCAGTCCCGTCTCAAACTTTCCCGGCGGCAGCGAGATACCGTGGATCACAACGAGGCAAATATCCTCGGGATCCGGACGCGCGCTGGCGTTCGGCGACGGCATTCGCCTTGCGCCCCGCAGCCAATGATCGGTCGTGACGGTGTACATATACTCGCCAATATGGAACCGGACGCCGACACGGTCAAACGCAACGTCGCGACCGCACTCGCCGAGGACGTCGGCAGCGGCGACGTCAGCGCCGATCTCATCGACGAGGAAGCACATGCCCGCGCGCGCATCGTCACCCGCGAGCCAGGCGTATTCTGCGGGCGGGCCTGGGCTGAGGAAACGTGCCGACAGGTTGATCCGGCGATTCGTCTCGACTGGCGTGTCGACGACGGCGCGCAGATCGAGACCGACGACGCATTGGTCCATATCGAGGGGCCGGCCCGCAGCCTAGTGACCGCCGAACGCACGGTATTGAACTTCCTGCAACTGCTCTCGGGCACGGCAACACGGACGCGCCGTTACGTCGATGCCATCGTCGGGACGAAGACCGTGATCTTGGATACCCGAAAAACCCTCCCCGGACTACGTGTTGCGCAGAAGTACGCGGTCCGTATCGGGGGTGGCCGGAATCACCGCATGGGCCTCTTCGACGCGCTACTGCTCAAGGAGAACCACATCGCCGCAGCCGGGGGAATCGCCGCCGCGGTGTGCCAGGCGCGCGGTCGCCACCCCGGCATGCCCGTCGAGTTGGAGGTGGAAGACCAACGGGAACTCGCCGACGCCATTGCCGCCGACGTGGACCGCATCCTGCTGGACAACTTCTCCATCGACGACCTGGATGCTGCCGTTGCAGCGACTGCGGGGCGAGTGCCGTTGGAGGCCTCTGGCGGGATCACCCTCGACAACGCTGCCGAGGTCGCGCGGACCGGCGTGGACTACATCTCGGTGGGGGAGTTGACGAAGAACGTCACGCCCCTCGACCTGTCGATGCGGTTTGTTGGAGATTGAGGACGGCGCAAGACAACGCGACAACGGAAGCTCGCCGCAGCACCTTTCGTAGTCACGCAAGGAAAAGTCAGTTGAGCAGGTCGACAATGTCACACAGGTTGTCGGAGAAGCTCGAGTTCATCGTGAAGAGTAGCTTCCGCCCGCGTTGAGTAGCCCCGGTTAGGAACTCTAG
>JAPPND010000026.1 GCA_028818795.1 Gammaproteobacteria bacterium
GCAACCGGCATGGACGTCGTGCTGTACGGCATGGGCGTCGCCACCGGCGACTACGACGGCGACGGATTCGTAGATGTCTTCGTCACGGCCGTGGGCGAGAACCGGCTGTTTCGCAACGTTGGTGGCGATCGTTTCGTGGATGTCACCGCCGAGACCGGCGTCGCCGGCGACCCGGATGCGTGGAGTACCAGCGCCGCTTTTGTCGACATCGACGGCGACGGCGACCTCGACCTCTTCGCGTGCAACTACGTGGCCTGGTCGCCGGAAATCGATCGCGAGGTGGACTACCGACTCACGGGCATCGGCCGCGCCTACGGCCCGCCAACCGACTTCCCCGGCACGGACTCGTACCTTTACAGAAACGACGATGGCCGGTTCGTCGAAATCTCCGAAGTCGCCGGAGTGCATGTCGCCAACGCGTCCACCGGCCAACCGGTGGGCAAGGCGCTGGCCGTCCTGCCGGTGGACGTCGACGGCGACCGCCGTACGGACCTCGTGGTGGCCAACGACACGGTGCGCAACTTCCTGTTCCTGAACCAGGGCGACGGCCGGTTCCGCGAAGCCGGCGTGGACATGGGTCTCGCCTTCGACGCCAGCGGCGCGGCGACGGGGGCGATGGGCGTGGACGCCGGGCACTACGACAACGACGACAAACTCGCGGTGGTGATCGGCAACTTCGCCAACGAGATGTCCTCCTTCTACGTGGCACGCCCCGGCGAGGGGCTGTTCAGCGACGACGCCATCGTGTCCGGCGTCGGTGCGGCGAGCCGGCGCGCGCTGACCTTCGGCGTGTTCCTCTTCGACGCCGACCTCGACGGCCGCCTGGATGTGCTGGCGGCGAACGGCCACGTGGAACCGGAGATCCGGCGGGTCCAGGCCAGCCAAAGCTACGCGCAGCCAATCCAGCTTTTCTGGAATTGCGGAACGGACTGCGCACGCCGCTACGAGTTGCTCGACCGGGTCGGCGACCTCGCCGCGCCGATCGTCGGCCGCGGCGCGGCATATGCCGACATCGACGACGACGGCGATCTCGACGTTGCCATCACCCAGGTCGGCGGTCGCGCCGTGCTGTTGCGGAACGACCAAGCGCTCGGCCACAACTGGGTGCGCGTGAAACTCGCCTCGGCGTCCAACAACCGGCACGCGCTCGGCGCCGTCGTGACGGCAGCCGCGGCTGGCCATCGGCAGGTCCGGGTCGTCAATCCGGCCCGAAGCTACCTCTCGCAGGTCGAATTACCGGTCACAATCGGCCTAGGCGATGCGCCTCTGCTGGAGGAGCTGACTGTTGATTGGCCGGGCGGTGCCCAGGAAACCTGGACAGACCTCCCATCCGGTCGCTCCTACACGCTGCGGGAGGGCCAAGCGCGGGACCCCTGAACTCGCGCGATCAATAGACCACGCCCTTCCCGAGCAGGCCGAGCATCATCACGATGGCGGTCACGCAGAGCGCGTAGAGCACCTTCCTGTCGTGGCCCAGCTCGGTTTTCATCGCGGATCTCACCTCGGTGTTGTCGGCCTTGAGGTCCCGGATCATCTCCTTGAGATCGGCACCGAGTTCCCGGATGTCGTATTTCAGTCCATCCTTAATGCCATGCATGTCGGACTTCAGTTCGCCCATGGCGGATTTCAGTTCGTCTTTCGTCAGCTTGAGGTTGCGGTCCTGTTCGCGTCGCATCTCCTTGAGGTCTCGTTGAACGCCCGCGACGCTCTCCTTGAGGTCTCGGTCAACGCCCGCGATGCGCTCCTGGAGGTCTCGGTCAACGCCCGCGATGCTCTCCTTGAGCTCGTCCCGGGTCTGCTCGACGACGCTTTCGACTTGATCGACGCGGCGCACCAGGTGGGTGACGTCGTTCTGGACTGTCGCCACGCGCACATCGAGGGTAGGTTCGCTGTTGGTAGACTCACCGTGGTCCATGGCTACTCGTCCTGCTGCTGCCAAGCTCATAGGCAGAGCGTATTGCCCGGTCGTTTCTTGGTCAATAAAAAGTTAATTAAAATAATAAGTTAAGAGAAATTTCCGCGTTTGTCCCGCAAGAACAACACCTTGGGTTACCGCGCCGAACTGCCCCCTCGTATCAAGCCCTACGAGAGAATTGTCAACCTTCGTACAACCAACGACGTCGGAGGCCGGCACAGCGTCGATAACCGGTGCTGAAATAGTCCTTGACGCCACCGTGAATTGGTGATGCGCTTGGCCACGGGGTGAGGGACGTGGCCGACAACGCCCAGGACATCGCTGCCAATCGGGCTCGGTCCCGGGCGATGCCCATGTTCGGGCCCGGGTACCTGCCACCCGAACGCAAGCCCGACGCCGATACCGACAACAGCGGGTTCCGGGACGTCCTGTACCTGTTCCTCCGATCCTGGCCGTACATCCGCTACTACTTCCTCGGCCGCTGGTGGATTCCGGGCAAAGGCATCGGCAACGCGACCGCGGAAGTCCTGGCCAGCGAGGGCTACAGCTTCGCCTACGCACCGTTCCTGGTGTGCGCCGTCGCGTTCGCAGGGCCTGCTACGGGTTATGTACCGGCGACCCTCGAGTGGCCCTGGTTCCTCATGTACATACCGACAGCCAGCATCGCGGTGTCCATGTTCGGGCTAGCCTTCGCGCCGCCGGGACGATGGCAGATGACGTCCATCGCCGCGACGATCCTGTCCGGAATCGGGGTGGTGACCTTCTCCGGTTTCTTCATGGACGGCTGGCCGCCGAAACTCTACGGCACGGCCGTCCTCGCCGCGTGCATCTTCGGATGGACTGTGCAGTTCCGCATCCGCCACGACGGCGAGACCCGCCTGGAGTTTCGGGTCCGGGCGGCTACCCACCTGGTGTACTTCTACGCGATCAACTTCGGCCAGCGCTTCCTCGGACTGGCGCTCGGGCTGATCCTCGGCGACCTGATCAACCAAAACCTCCTGCAGGGCGAGCCATTGGCTCCTTCGTTGCAAAAAATCGCAATGTTCTTCGGGGTGCCGGAATGGGCCTACACGGCGACCGAAGAGTTGACCCGGGAGCAGAAGGTCGAACTGATGTGGCTCTACGTCAAGATCGAGCTGCTCATCTGGGTGACGCAATCACCGATCAGCACCTTCGTCAATCCCTACTACAACCTGTGGATCATGCAGCACATCAACCAGGACCTTCGCGTTGCCCTCGTGGAACGCTGGCACCAGTTGTCGATGAGCTACCACAGCGGCCACCGCACCGGCGACTCGATCTTCCGTATCTACCAGGACAGCGCCATGGTGACCTCGGTGATCGGGCACCTGCTCGCCATGACGCTGGCTACCGGAAGCTACCTCACCTGCGTGGTCCTAGTGACCCTTTTGAGCCCCTGGCTGGGCCTGATGGCCGCCACGCTGCTGATTCCGGGATTCATGTGGGCGTACTGGGCGATGCCGCGGATGCGGGTCCGGGCATTGGCCTACCGCGGCGCGGCTTCCGATGTCACCGCCACGATCCAGGAGACGTTCGGCGCCATGAAGCTCATCAAGGCGTTCGGCACGAAGGAACGTGCCCAGAAGCGCTTCGAGGACGACGCCATCATCGCCTTCAACGCGGCCTACCGGGTCCGGATCCTCATCGCCTACGTCACGATCGTGATGTACACCCTGGCCGCCAGCTTCTTCATCGGCGGCGAGTTCGCCATGGCCATGTGGTCGCACCGCGGTGATCCCGTGTTCGCCACCCAGTTGGTCGGTCTGCTGGGGCTCAGCTACGTGGTCTGGAACCTCGCGACGTTCCGTTGGGCGCAGGCCCAGTTCGGGGAGTCCAGCGGCGACATCCGCTGGGTGCTGCGCGGCTGGATGATGGCGCAGGACATGGCCATGGGTCTGCGGCGGGTGTTCGACATCCTGGACCTCGAACCCGATGTGAAGGACCGGCCCGGCGCCGTGCCGATGACCCGGTTCGAACGCGAGATCCGTTTCGAAAACGTCCGCTTCGCATACGAACCCGGTCGTCCCGTGCTCGACAACGCGAGTTTCGCCGCCACGCCCGGAAGCATCACCGCCATTATCGGGCCCACCGGATCCGGCAAGAGCACGTTGATGGCGTTGTTGCTGCGCCTGTACGACACCCAGGCCGGCACCATCTCGATCGACGGTCGGGACGTACGCGACTACCTAGTCGAGACGCTGCGCGCCAACATCGCCATCGCGCTGCAGGAAAACGTGCTGTTCGCCATGTCCGTGCGGGACAACATCCGCTACGTTGCGCCGGGCGCGGACGATGCCGCAGTACGCGAAGCGGTACGCGTGGCGTGCATGGACGACTACGTGAACAGCCTGCCGCGCGGCCTCGACACCGTCCTGTCCGACCGCGGCGGCAAGCTGTCGACGGGCCAGCGGCAACGACTGTCCATCGCCAGGGCGGTGGTACGCGACACGCCGATTCTCGCACTCGACGAACCCACCGCCGCGCTCGATGCCGCCACCGAACGCAAGGTCATGACGAACCTCGCCGAGTGGGGGCGCGAGCGGGCGATCTTCGTCATCACGCACCGCATATCGACCATCCGCCTGGCCGACAACATCGTCTACCTCGATGGCGGACGCATCGTCGAGAGCGGCGACCATGAAACCCTCATGGGTCTCGAAGGAGGCCGCTACCGGGCGTTCGTCGATGCCGAGTCCAACCTGGCGGGGACCGCGTAGCCATGTCAGACCCGGCCGACACGCCCCGCCCCAAGCGATCTCTTCGCCAGCGGGAGCGCGACCTCGAGCTCCGGGCCAGCCTGATCGATACCGAGACGACGATCACCTTCAAGCAGTCGGCTCGGATCATCCTGCGCGCGGCCAGCTACCTGCGCTATTTCGTAGGGCGGTCGATCGTAAAGCTCGCGATGACCTGGGTGGGCCAGGCGATTCCGATCTTCGTGCTGGCCTGGTTCGGCAAGATCCTGGTCGACCACGTCATACTCGGCGTACCCATCGCGGAGGCCGAGCAGTATCCGGCCCATATGACCCCCGTGCTGCAAATGCTGCAGGGCTACTCGGCTTTCGAGATCATGATCTTCCTCGCCATCGTGGGTGTGGGCCTCATGCTTCTCATGGGTGCCCATCCCAGCTACCGGGACGACGTCGAAGCGGGCTTGTTGCAAGGCCGCGACTACGCGACGACCACCGAGAACGCCCTGCACGGTGGCCACAGCAGCCTCGGTGCCGTCTGGGGATACGTGGAGTTCACGATGAACATGCGCCTGACGCAGGCGCTTAACCACACCGTCCGATCCCATGTCTTCAACCGCATCATGGGGCTCTCCATGACCCGGCTGGAGGACCAGCGCATCGGGGACTCCATCTACCGGGTGCTCTACGACACGCCACAAATCAACGAGATCTTCTACCAGATCGTCCACACCCCGGTGATGACCATCTCGCTGTTCATCGTCACCGCCCTGACGATGCTGAGTGCCTACCCCACGGTCCCCGAACTGCTCTGGATGACGGTGGTCATACTGCCGCTCTGGTTCGGGGTGTCGTCCCTCTTCGCGCCCATCGTGCGCCGGCGGGGCCAGGCCGCGCGGGCCGCCGGCGCGCTGACCACGAGCACCATCGAGGAGGGCATGGACAACGTGCTCGCCGTGCAGAGCCTCGGCGGCAACAAGAAGGAACGTGGCCGGTTCGGCGGCGACAGCTCCGAGTCGTTCAAGCGCCACCGCATCCAGTCGCTGGTGTGGATGGCCATCTTCTGGGTCAACGGCGCATTCAACCAGATCATCGAGCTGTTCTTCTTCTGCTACGTCCTGTTCATGGTCTTCGACGGCAAGCTCTCGGTTGGGGATTTCGGGGTTCTGCTTGCCATGATCGGCCAGCTACGGGGCCGCGCCCAAGAGCTCGCCTGGATCTGGATCCGGTTCCAGGACAACGTCGCCGCCATGCGCCGCGTGTTCGCCATGATGGACCTGCCCCCGGAGGACGACGTCGGGCGCGACACGCTGCCGCCTATCCGGGAAGGCGTGACGATGCGCCGGGCGGGCTTGGTCTACCCCGACGGTCGGCGGGCGCTCGAAGGCGTCGACCTCACCGCCAACGTCGGCGAAATCGTCGCCTTCGTGGGACCCACCGGCGCCGGCAAGACCAGTCTTGCCTACCTGATCCCGAGATTCCACGAGGCGACGGAAGGCGAGGTGCGGATCGACGGCCGCCGGGTCGACGACCTGACCCTCGACAGCCTGCGCAGCCAGGTCACCTACGTCTTCCAGGAGACCCAACTGTTCCGGGATTCGATCTTCGACAACATCCGCTACGGCAAGCCGGACGCGCACCAATCGGAAGTCGAGCGGGTGGCGAAGATCGCCGGCATCCACGACTTCATCGTGTCCCTCCCCGACGGGTACGAGACGGAGCTCGGCACGGTGACCAGCAGCAAGATCTCGGTGGGCCAGAAACAGCGCATCGCCATCGCCCGGGGACTGCTTCGGGACTCCAGGATCCTGATCCTGGACGAACCGACCTCCGCCCTCGATCCCGAGACCGAGGAATACCTTGTGCGGTCCCTGCACGAGGCCGCCAAGGACCGGCTGGTGATCATCATCGCCCATCGGCTGTCGACCATCGCCAACGCCGACAAGATCGTCTTCCTGGAGGAGGGCCGCGTCGTCGAGCAAGGCGGCCATGCCGAGCTGCTGGCCCGGGAAGGTGGTCGGTACCGCGAATTCGTGGAACTGCAGACGACGGCGGCAACGTAGGGGCGACCCTTGTGGTCGCCCGTCCCAGTCGTTTCCCATGGCTTCGTTCGATGGGCGCGGGACGCCACAAGGGCGTCCCCTACGGCTCTCGTCGGCCTCGTGCTATGGGTCGCGGCCTGCTCGCCGAACACGCCACCCGATCCCGAGCCTCGCTACCAGGCCCAAATCCGGCGCACCGCCTACGGGATTCCGCACATCAAGGCCGACGACTGGGGCAGCCTCGGCTACGGCTACGGGTATGCCTACGCCCAGGACAACTTCTGCGTAGCGATGCGGGCAATCGTCGACGCCACGAGTCGGTCCGGCGAATTCTTCGGCGAATCCGGCGGCGACCTCACGGCCGATTTCGTGCTGCGTTTCCTGTTCGGCACCAAGGAAGAGTTCAGCGAGAACTATCTGAACCGCGAATCCAACGCATTCCAGCTCACCGAGGGGTTCGCGGCCGCGATGAACCGCTATCTCCGCGACACCGGCGTGGCCAACCTGCCGGCGGGCGACGCCGGGTGCCGGGGTGCGGATTGGGTCTACGAGATCGATGCGGTGGACATCTGGATGCTGATCTCGCGGGTCGTGCTGGGCGGCAGTTCCGACCAGAGCACGGTGCGGCGGAGCATTTTCGCGTCCACCGGGCCCGACGAGTCGGCGTCCATCGGCACGGCCATTGCCGATACGGCTACCTTGAAACGGGACCTGCGCCAATCCGAGCGCCACTTCGGCCGACCGGACAGCGGCAGCAATGCCCTGGCCATCGGCCGCGACCTGAGCCGGACCGGTAGAGGGCTACTGCTGGGTAATCCCCATCGGGGTTGGGAAGGACCGGGCGCATTCCATCAATTGCATCTGACGATTCCCGGCGAATACGACGTTGCGGGTGCCGCGCTGCACGGCATTCCGTGGGTCGGCATCGGCTTCAACGGCGACGTGGCCTGGACCCACACCACATCCTTCGCGACGCGATTCACGCTCTACGAACGGCAACTGAATTCGGACGACCCACGCCAGTACCGATACGAGAACGACTGGCGGGATATCACCGCCCACGAGGTCGAGATCACAGTCAAACTCGACGATGGGTCACGTGAGACACGAACCCACACCTTCTACCGGTCCCACTACGGCCCCATCGTTGACCTGGGCGTAGTGAGTTCGGCACTGGCCGGTTGGCCGATGTCGAACGGCAACCTGTTCACCTACCGGGACGCCAACGCGTTGCGCAGCACGATGACGGTCGACCAGTACCTCGCCATGGGCCAGGCGCAGACCATCGACGAGTTCACCGATGCACTCAAGGGCATTGGCGTACCGGTATTCCACACGCTTGCCGCCGATCGCCACGGCAACGCCTTCTACGGCGAAGTCGCCGCCGTCCCCCACGTTACCGAAGCGCAGCGCGAGGAATGCGCGACGGACCTCGGCCGCGTGCTCGCGGCCTTCTCGAACAACGCCCTCGTCACCCTCGATGGCAGTTCCGCCGCCTGCGAGTGGGGCGAAGACCCGGACAGCCCGCCGGGCTCCAACCTCTACGGCTTCGAGGCCCGGCCCAAGCTCGTCACCACGGGCTACGTCGGCAACGGCAACGACAGCTATTGGCTCTCCAACGCCGCCAACCCGATCACGGGGTTTTCGCCGATCTTCGGCTGGCTGGGCCACGAAAACACCCAGCAGAGCTTGCGCACTCGCATCGGCCACCTCATGGTCGCCGAACGGCGCAACGGGACGGACGGCCTCGATGCCACGCCGGGATTCACGCTCGAGTCGCTGAAGGCGTTCATGTACCGCAACCGCGTCTACGGCGCCGAGGTAGTGCTCGACGACGTGCTGGCGATCTGCGCGGCGCTCGACGGCAGCGACGCCGACGAGGAGCGCGCACTCGATGCCTGCAACGTCCTCGACGGCTGGGACCGGAAGGTCGATATCGACAGCCGGGGTGCGCAGGTCTTCACCGAGTTCTGGCGGGAGATCCACCGGGAGCTTGGCAGCGACTTCCACGTGCTGATCGAATCGAGGAACTTCTGGGCGGTGGATTTCGACCCCGGGGATCCGCTCAACACGCCCCGGGGCATCGACCGCTCCCGTCTGGGCAATCGCAAGCTCGTGGTGGAGTCGCCCGCTAGGCGCCGCCGTGCAAAGGTTGGACAATGCGGGGGTGGCTCTCGACGCGACTTGGGGCGACGTGCAGTTCGTGACCCGCAACGGCGTCGACCTCCCCATCCACGGCGGCCACGCCGACGCCGGCGTGTACGGCCACATCTCGCCAAGCCTGCGCGATGGCGGCTACCGGCCCCGCAGCGGCAACAGCTACATCCAGGCCGTCACCTGGGACGACGACTGTCCCTTGGCCGAGACGATCCTGCTGTCTTCCCAGTCGAGCGATCCCGACTCGCCCTACTTCGCCGACCAGACGGAACTCTACGGTCGCAAGCAGTGGGTGTCCTTTCCGTACTGCGAGTCGCAGATCGAGGCGGCGCGGATCGGCGAGGTGCTCGCCGTCGAGGAGTAGGCGCCGCCTATTCGCGTTCCAGCGTAAACAGCGTGCCGAAGCCGAGCTCCCGGTGGTCGTGGACGACCGCCAGCACCACCGATCGGGTTCCGCCCGCCGGATCATCGGCCTTGTCCATGACCACGAGGATCAGGTCGACGATGCTCGGCGGGAGTATCAGAAGCGAGCAGGTGATGGTCACGTCGGCTTCGTAGACGGCGAATGCGGGATTGATCGCCTCGAATGCGCCGCTCACGTTGCATGTGAACCCGCCCGCCTGGAAGCTGAAGTTGACTGTGCCGTTGGCGTCCGGTTCGAAGTCTCCGTCCAAGTCCGCGTCGTCCTCTTCCGGGCTCCACAATCCCTCGATCTCCTCGGTCGCGCCGCCGCGTTCGAAGCCGGTGAACGCCCAACCGTGAAAGGATCGATGCGTCTCGCCCACGACGTTGTAATGGCCGCGAATCCAGTCGCCGGAGCGATACTCGGCGGTGAACTCGAAATCCTCGCTGCCGCCCTCCACGTCGAGACCAACCTGCTCGGCCTTGCCGGATTCGTAGAGATCGCCCGAGCCCGCGACTCCCTCTCCGGTCGTCCAGAACGTAGCCCGGGCGACCCTGTCGACCTCTTCCGCTTCCGGCAGCCAAGCGTACATCCGGCTGTCCGGCAGCAGGACGATGTAGCCGTCGCCGCCCTCCCCGTCTTCGAAGGAAACCTGCCAGAGACCGGTCGCGCCCCGGTAGTTCGGATTGGCGCTGGAGAGATTCGTGAGGTGGCCCGAGACCGTGCTCATCAGGTTGACGACTGTGATGGGCACGTCCGAAACCACGTCGAGGGACCATTTGCCCGTGCCGTCGCCGATCCCGTCCATCCCGAGATCCGCCGATGCGACAGTCTGCGCACCGCCAGCGGGAATCGTAAGGCTGAACGGGGCCGAGGGCTCATCGTCTTCACCTTCCTCGACCTTCGCATCGTCCCGACCGGTGATCGTGACCATCGCTTCGGCGTCGCCGGGATTGATCAGGCGCAGCGAACTCGCCTGGTTCACGTTGCTGCCCGGGTTGAAGATGGGCACGCGATGCCGCAGCGAAGCGTCCGGCACGACGTCGTGCATGCTGGTCAGGAAGCCGTCGTGCAGGGTGCGGATGTAGGCTAGGGGCTCGATGTCGAGATCGCCGCCGTAGAGCAGCAGCCGCCAATCGCCCTCGCCGTCGCCTATCCCATCCGGCAACCCCTTGGCATCACTGCCACTCTCAATGTCCGCGGAATTCAGGTGCTTGGTTTCCCGGGCACCGATGGACAGTTCGATCTGTCCAACGCGCATCCCCGCATCGTCGATGCCCACGATCTCGACCGTCCCCGCTTCGTCCGAGTGGTTGATGATCCGGATGAAGCCCTGCCGTTGCTCCGGATCGCCATGTGCCATGAACAGCGGGACCGAGTGTTCGCGCCCCCGCAGTTCGTTTTCCGCCTCCTGGCCAACAGCTGGCCAGCACAGAAGCAGTGCCGTAGCAGACAAAATCCTGGTTCGCACTCGATTCTCCCGAACGGGTTGTCGTCGCGGTCGGAACACTACACCAGTTCTTCGCCACCCACGCCCAATGGCAGTGCGTCAGTTTGAAATTGGAAGACCGCGCGCCCTCACGGGCACGTTGGGACTTGAACGCGTCGCCGGGGTTCGCCGGGGGCTTCAAGGGAGGGGCAGACCGGACTTGGTGTAGAATGGTCGGTCAACCCCGACCCTCTCCCCCAAGTTTTGCCTAGCCCCCATCCATTCGCCGAACCGCTTCAACCGACTTCGCCGCCGCAATTCGGCACCCCAATGACCGCCATTCGAACGCTTCGGAATCCGCGCGTTCCGGCGCGTCCTTCTGACGGGTTCGCGTGCAGGCACGGAGATTCGCGGTGAGCATGCGGGGCGGCAGCTTCGGCGGCTACAGCAGCGGGCACAGCAGCTCCAGCAGCTACCGGAAGGGTCCGGCGCGGGAACGCTCGTCGTTCAAGCATCTGGGGCACATAAAGCGCCTCTTCCCGTATCTGAAACAGTTCGCCTGGATCCTGGTGTTCTCCCTGATCGGGTTGGTGCTCGTGCAGGCAATGAGGATGTACGTGCCGCAGTTCATGCGCACCGCGGTGGACAGCCTCGCCGACGCGGACATCGAACCCAACTACGTCGGCCCCGCGATCGGGATCCTCGTCGTCTTGATCCTCCAGTCCGGCATCTACGTCGCCACGCGTTGGGCGCTCAGGCGCGTGTCCATCGCCATCACCTACGACCTCCGCAAGCGGTTCTTCGACCACGTTCAGTTCCAGGGGCCGACGTTCTTCAACCGCTTCGGCACCGGCGACCTCATGTCTCGCGCCGTCAACGACGTGCGCATGGTGCGCATGGCGGCATCGTACGGCTGGGTGATGATCGCGCAGACCCTGATGACCTTCTTCATGGGATTGGGCTACATGCTTTGGATGGCACCCGCGCTGACCGGCTGGGCGCTGATCCCCCTGCCTTTCGTGGGCATCGTCGGCTGGGTGATGGCACGCGGAATGTACCCCTACTACCGCGAACGCCAGGAGGCCATGGCGGCGGTGACCTCCTTCGCCCAGGAGAACCTGAACGGCATCCGCACCATCCAGGCCATGGCGCAGGAGGACCACGAGATCGCCCGGTTCAACCGGTCGAGCACGGTGTACGCGCAAAAGTGCTACCGCGCCACAAGATACTCGGCCTTCATGGGGGTCGCCATGGGGTCGCTGTCGACCATTTCCCCCCTGATCATCATGTTCTACGGCGGTTTGCTGGTGCTCGACGGCGAACTCAGCGTCGGTACCTGGACCGCGTTTTCCTTCTACCTGGCCATGGTCACCATGTCGGTTACCTCGATCGGCCATTCGCTGTCGATGTTCGTCGCCGCCGCCGCCGGTACCGAGCGCCTGTTCGAGGTGCTCGACGCGGAACCGGAGGTGGTGGACGACCCGCACTTCCAACCCGAAGCCCCGATCGAGGGACGCCTCGAATTCAAGAGCTTCTCCTACCGCCATCCCGGTGCGCCGCGACCGACCATCTCCAACATCGACCTCCACGTCGACGCCGGCGAGACCGTCGCCCTGCTCGGACGGGTGGGGTCGGGCAAGTCCACGATATTGAAGGCCGCGGTACGGCTGCTCGACACGCCGAAGGGCAGCGTGTTCCTGGACGACCACGACGTCTGCGACTTCCCCGTGCGCAGGCTGCGGGAAGTCGTGACCCTCGTGCCCCAGGATCCGTTCCTGTTCTCGGCGACCCTGCGCGAAAACCTGACCTACGACGACCCGGACCGGCCGGACGAACCGATCTGGGACGCTGTCGAAGCTGCGGGACTCGAGCCGACTATCCGCGACTTCGTGGATGGACTGGACACCGTCGTGGGAGAACGCGGGATAACCCTGTCCGGAGGGCAGAAGCAACGGGCAACACTCGCCCGGGGACTGATCCGCGACGCCAAGGTGCTGCTCCTCGACGACTGCTTCTCCAGCGTGGACACCGAGACCGAAGACCGGATATTGAGCGGGCTCGAGCGCCTGCGCGGATCGAAGACCACCCTGCTCATCTCGCACCGCGTCTCGACCGCGCGTCATGCCGACCGGATCTACGTGGTGGACAACGGCCGCATCCTGGAAACCGGGACGCATGAGGAACTGCTGGCCAAGGACGGCTACTACGCCGAACTGGAAGCGGTGCAGAGCAACCAGGAGCGGGACCGCTCGCGCAAGAGCCGGCTGCTGCACGACCTCGAGGCCGACGACGGCGAGCCGGCGCTTGCCGCCGTGCGGGGCGACGCATGAACGGGGCCGCCGCCAAGACGCAGCCGGCGCGGAACTACTCGGCCTTCGATGCCGAATTGACGCACCAGGCGCTCAACACGCGCCTGTTCCTGCGGCTCCTGAAATGGGCTAAGCCGTACCGCGTCACGCTGATCGCCAGTGCCGTACTGGTGATCGTCGGCTCCGGCCTAAGCGTACTCATGCCCCTGGTTCAGAACCGGATACTCATCGACGAGATCCTGGTTCCGAACAAGGCTGCCGAGGCCCCCGACTACGGGCTGGTCGAGGCGCTCAACTGGTGCGTGGAGGTGTTGTCCATCCAGCCGCTGGCCGTCGCGGTCCTGTTCTACATCGCGATCTTCGTCGTTCAGACGCTGTTCGGCGTGGCCCAGCAGCTTCTGCTCGCCAGCGGGGCGTTGAAGACCCTGCGTGACTTGAGGATCGACCTGTTCGCATCCCTGGAACGCAAACCGGCGTCGTTCTACGACCACGTCGCCGTCGGCCGGGTCATGACCCGGGTGACCAACGACATCGAGAACCTGTTCGATCTCTTGACCGGCTTCGTGTCACGGGCCGGAATCGTGATTCCGTTCTTCTTCGCGCTCGCCGTCATGCTCCACGCGAGCTTCAAGATGACGTTGATCGGGCTGGCCATCATCCCCGTGGCCGCGGTCGCCACCTACTATTACCGCATGGTCATGCGGGAGATCTTTCGTCGCATACGGGACTCGGTGTCGGCCCTCAACCAATACATCCAGGAAGACCTGTTGGGCATCGAAGTGGTGCAACTGTCGGGCCGCGAAGAGATGAACATGGCGCAGTACGACGAGCTCAACCGCGACAACCGCCGCCAGGAGTACCGGGCAGTTCCCCGCGAGATCGCCTTCGAGACGTTCAACATGAGCCTGTCGAGCATCGCCACCGCGGCCATTCTCTGGTACGGCGGGGGCCAGGTGGTGCAGGAAGCCATCAGCCTCGGCACGCTCACCCTGTTCACGCACTTCATCCAAATGATGATCGCGCCGGTCTCCAGCGTCGGCTACTTCTTCAACATCCTGTTCCGGGCCATGGCATCCGGCGAGCGGGTCTTCCAGGCGCTGGACTGGGACGAGCGGTTGCACGAGCCGGAGCATCCCGTGAACCTGCCCGAGCGCCTGAACGGCGAGGTCGTGTTCCGCAACGTCAACTTCGCCTATCCCGGCGGCGAGCCGGTCTTGAAGGGCATCTCCTTCGATATCGCCCAAGGCGAGAAACTGGCCATCGTCGGACCGACGGGATCCGGCAAGAGCACGATGATCCGCCTGCTGGCGCGGTTCTACGACTTCGACGACGGCATAATCTTCGTCGACGGCCACGACGTGAACCACATCGCCAGCACCGACCTGCGCAAGCGGATCGGCGTCGTGCTGCAGGACTTCCACATCTTCTCCGGCACGGTCGGCGAGAACATCTCGCTCAACAACCCCGACATCTCCCAGGAACGGGTGGAATGGGCAGCCCGGGTGGTCAACGCGGATCCGTTCATCCGCGAACTCGAGGACGGCTACGACACGGAGCTCGCCGAGCGCGGCCACAACCTGTCCCAAGGGCAGCAGCAGTTGCTGGCCTTCGCCCGGGTATTGGCCGCCGACCCCGAGATCCTGGTGCTCGACGAAGCCACCTCCAGCATCGACACCGGCACCGAACTCATCATCCAGGACGCCCTGCACAAGCTGACCGAGGGGCGCACGTCCATCATCATCGCGCACCGTTTGCAGACGATCCAGGAATGCGACCGGATCCTGGTGCTGCATCATGGCGTCATTCGGGAACTCGGCACCCACGACGAGTTGATCGCGCAACAAGGCATCTACTACACACTGCACGAACTGCAGTTCCAGGATAGCCAGGTGGCCGCCGAACTCGCCGGCGAGAAAGAAGAAAAGCCCAAGCCCCGGTTCTCGTGGACGGAGACCGGCGACGACGAACCCTTCCCCGAAGGGGGCATGGAAGGCGAAGGCGGCATGGGCGGCCCCGGTATGGGCGGATCCGGCATGGGCGGGCCCGGCATGGGCGGCCCGGGAGTGGGTGGCCCCAGAAACATGGGAGGCCCACGCGACCCCCGGCGACGCCGCTAGACGTAGGGGACGGTCTTGTGGCGTCCCGCGCCCTAAATGACGCCCTTGGGATCGAGCCCTAGGAAGTACTGCCCGGCCGTCTCGTAGTGCGCTTCCCGTCCCTGCACCTGCTGGGTGATCACGTGGGCGTCCTGGAAGCGCCGCTGGATGGCCCGGTCGTGGAAGATCGCCGTCGACCCGCTCAAGTTGTAGGCGATGTCGACGACGCCGGCGGATTCGCGGATGGCGTGGGTGCCCGCCATGCGTAGCTGAATGCGCTCGGCCATCGTGATCCTTCCGGTAGCCGACACGGACTCCCAGACGTTTCCCGCCGACTCGAAGAGCAACGCCTTGGCAGCCTGCCACCTGGCCTCGGCCTTGCCGATCTGCTGCTGGATCACGGGATCCTCGCACAACGGCCGGGAACCGAACCGGGGGCGCTTGTCGCTACACAATTCGATGGTGGCGTCGAGTCCCGCCCGTGCGACGCCGAGTGCCACGCAGCCGAACCCGCAGGCGAACAGCAGCCCCTGGGGAATCACGTAGATCGGCCCGGGTTCCCGGGGCGGTACGTCGAGTCGCATGGTGTGCCCGTCGGGGACGAAAAGGTTCTCGACGCGGAAGCTGAAGCTGCCGGTACCGCGCAGGCCACTGACCTGCCAGACGTCGAGGAACTCCACGTCGTCGCGGGGCAGCAGATGCAGACGCGGGGGCTCGCCGCGCCCGCCGGAAACCGCCGCGATCCAGTTGGCGTGGCGGCATCCGCTGGAGAACATCCAGCGCCCACTCAGCCGGTAGCCGCCTTTGACGTGCTCGAGGTCGATGTTGCCCTGGGGCGGACCGTTGCCGATCACCGTACGCGGGTCGCCCCACACCTCTTCGGCCAGCGCTTCGGGCGCGCGGCAACAGGTCGTGGCGAACACCGCGCCCTGGTTGAAGCACCACCCGGTGCTGCCATCGGCATAGGCAATGGCGCGCACGACATCGAGATATTCGAGCCAGTCCATCTCCTCGCCGCCTACCGAGCGCGGCACCAGGAGCCGGAACAAGCCCGCATCCTTCATCGCGTCGGCAAGCGCCTGCGGCAACTCGCGCTCGGCATCGATCTCGTCCGCGGCGGCGACGATCTTCGGCACCAGCGCCTCGGCGCGTGCCAGGGGCGTCAGGCCGCCGTTGTCGGTTTCCATGGCGAGAGTTTAACGCGCATTGCCCGCAAAGAACCGCTTGCCCCGTCGCAAGCCAGCGGTGCCGCCAGCGTCGGGCGCATCAAGGCGCGACGGCACTGGACTGGGCCTCGACGACGGGGTTGCCCACCCGTTCGAAGATCAGGATGCCATGAAGGCCCGTGCCTACGTAGGCGTGGCGGCCCCCCGGGCTCGCTGCAAGACCGCGCGGGTGGGAGAAGGCGGGGAGCAGTTCGCCGTATCTGTTCGCCCGCCAACTCGATACGAAATCCGAAACGGCGTAGCGGGAGGAGTCCGAATCCCACTCCACGGTAAAGGCGCTGTTCGTGCAAAAGGCGTCGGCCAGATGCAACTCGTCCCTCGCGACGGCGAAGTCGCAGTTGAGGTTGAACAAGCCGTCCGTCGGCGGCGAGAGCGAACCGCGCGGCGTCGGCGTCCCCGGATCCTCCAAGCTGTAGACCACCGTCGGGACACGTCCAAACGTGAACAGGTGGCTGTCGTCGTCGCTGACCGCCAGGGTCCGGGCCTGGTCGGCGAGCGACGTTCGGCCGGCTTCGGCGAGTTCACCGGTCGCCGCATCGCGTCGTAGCGCATGCAGTGTGTAGTTCTCGACCGCGTACACATGGCCTCCCGCGTTGGAGATCACCGCATCGTTGACCGCCATGGCAAGCGTCTGGACGTGGCGCAGCGTGTCGCCGTTTTCGTAGGCGAACACGCGGAGGCTCGACGACCGGCTGACCGCATACAGGAACCCCCGCGCCGGGTCCATGAACACGCGGTCGACGTTGCAGATGTCGCCGGAAACGGACAGCGTGCCGTCCTCCTGCAGGCGGCTGGACGTGCCGAGGGCCGCATAGACCTTGACCTCGCAGCGGTCGAACACCAGCAACTGCGAATCGTCCGAGTCCCACAACAACGCCAGGCGAGACGGCAGGTCACCCCAGAGGAACTGCTCCAAGGTCAGCGTGCCTGTCGCCGCATCACGGTCGAAGACGGCCAATCCGCGCACCGATGCCGCGTAGAGCGCGTCGCCGGCGCTGGCGAACGCCAATGCACCGAAGTCATCGATGTCGACGGTGTCGCCGCTCGGGTTCTCGGCATTGGGGGTGAACCGGCCCACCAGGCGCAGAAAGTTCGGCGCTTCTGTTTCATCCCACCGCAATGTGAAAGCAGAGCCCGAAGCGTTGCCAAAAGTACCGAGTCGAACGGCATAGCGGTGCCCCGCGGCGACTTGGAGGACTATCTCGATGCGACCGTCATCCGCGGACGGCCGGCTCGCGACGATCATCTCCAATTGTCCCGCGCCACCGGTCCCATGGGCATAGGCCGACAGCGTGAACGGCAGGTGCGTTTCGTCGACCCAGAATCGGTACCAGCCGTCGGCGGGCGCTGCGAACGTCCACCACACCGACGAGTGGCCCACGTCCCAGATCCGTTCGTACGGTTCCGTGGTCGCGTACCGATTGGATCCGGTGACCGTGCCGTTGGCCGCGGTGAGCAGGGCCGCCTGGGACCAGGCGTCGTTCGACGGCGTCGGACCGAAGTCCACGGTGCCGCCGACGTAGGAACTCGTAAAGGCGCTCTCATGGCCGTTCGATGACCCAACGGCAAATCGATACGTCTCGTCTTGTACCGCGCGAAACGTGAACTCGGCCCTTGTATCCCGGGCCGTGCCGAGGTGCGCCAGTGTCCCGAGAGAGTCGCCCGAGAACGCCGCCATGGACAATCCAGGCCAACTCGTGATTCGCCAGGAGAACTCCCCGGTCGAGGGCGCCGTCCACGACCACCAACGGGTGCGAACACCCGACGCGAGGGGCTCGCCCGGTTCAACCGTGGCAAGGCGATCATTGCTCGCCCACCACGATGACGACTCCTCGGCCGGCAGTTCAGTCGCCCCGCTGAAGTCGTCGTTGCCCGCCTCGCGCTCGACGGTTGCCCAGGACAGGTCGAATCGGCCGCCACCTGCGAAGCCGTCCTCGGCGGCCACCGCGATTCGGTAGGTCGCGCCTGATCGGACGGGGAACTCCGCGGCCACGTCGGGAAAACCCGAGACGAGACGCAGATCGCCAATGCTCGCACCTGCGAAGACCAGCACTTTCAACTGAGCCGCGCTCGATCGAAACTCCCAGTCGCCGTCGGCTGGCGCCGTCCACGCGTACCAAACGGTACCGCCCAGGCCCCCGTGGTATTCCCCGGCGTCGAGCGTTGCGCCCAGGTTCGTGCCGGCTTCACTGCCATCCTCGCCCGTGATGACCGTGGCCGCATCGAAGCGGTCGTTTTCGGGCCGTTCGGCGCGTTGCCAGACCATGCCAAGGCGCCCTGCCCGGCGTCTGGCCGCCAGTCGCACGACATAGTCGGTACCGGACGTCGCAAAGAAGGACGCACCCCACGGCGAAGAAGCGACTTCCCGGGCACCGGCGAGATTGTCGCCTTCATAGACGTCCACGCGCGTCTCCCAGCGGTCGAGGACGCCGGATTCGCTGACCACGAACGCGCCAGTCAGTGCGACCCCGAAGTGAACCGGACCGGCAGCAGGGGCTTTCCATCGATACCAGACCGAGGCAGCCGGTCGACCCTCGCCCGTCGCGTAGTCGGGTTCGCCCGGTTCGGTGCCCGCGTGGAGGATGTCGACCTGCCGGCTGCCTTCCGCCCCGGCGAGCATCGTCGCTGCGGCGAACGCGTCGTTGTCTGGAACCTCGACGGCGGCGGCCTCACGGGATGTCGTCGCGGCCAAGGGAACCGACATCGAGGCAGCCGTCGCATTCCAGGACGTGGCCGTGAAGTGGAGCGCCGCCCCGGCGGGGCGATGGGTGAGACCTGAAATCCGGACCACCCGGGACTCGCCTGCCGCAATGTCACCCAAGTGCACGAATCCGCCAGCGTCCACATAGGCCCCGGGCCTTTCCGTCCCGTCGGCATTGGCGACCTCGCGCACCGCCAGCTCATCGCACGGCGAGACCGCCGCAGGCTCGTCGCCCACCGCCTCGGCCAGCGTCCGACACTCGATCTGGAGGCGCACCCCGGCCGCCACGTAGCCGTTCGCCGTGGCCGTTATCGCGACTTCGCTGATCCCGTCCAAGGTGGACTCGTCGGCGGTTAGAGCAAGCTCTGGAGTAGACGGCCCGCGAATCACCGTCCACGCCAAGGCCGCGCGCGGCGCCTCGGTGTAGACGCGGGTCGCGGCGACCCTCATACGCCACATGCCGGGCGCCGGGTTGCGGACGATGATCCATTCCACGTTGTCCCGACGCGACACCGACGAGTGTTCGCCGCACTGCACGACGGTGCAGTCCGCGCCTTCATCGAGCCACAGGTCGAGATCGTTCAGGACCGTGCTCGAGATCACGTCGGCGGGGGGCTCGTCCCAGGTCAACACCACGTCCAAGCGGCTCGCTCCAGCCGGCACCTCGATGTCATGGTAGGCGTATTCGCCATCCTCGAAAGTTGCCGCGAAACTGCCGCTAGTCCAGCCATCGTCCCGGTCCCGGGTCAGCACGCTCGTCAGTGCCGACACCTTCCCGAGGCCGAACCTCGCGTTGAATGTTCCGGGACCGGAGCTGTTGTCGCCCGGGAACACGCCGTCGTCTTCCAGCCAGGCGTCGGGTTTGACCGCGCTTGCCATGAGACGCGCCCGCGCCAACGCCGGCTGCTCCCGGTGGGACGGCACGGCATCCATCAACAGGGCCGCCACGCCGGCCACGGCGGGGGATGCCATGCTGGTGCCGCTCTGAACCCGGTACCCGGCAGGGCTGCCGCCACCAGCCGCCGAAACGACCCCCACGCCGGTGCCCACCACCTGCGGCCCGAGCCGCCCGTCCGCAGTAGGCCCGTGGCTGCTGAACGACGCCAGTTCGCCGCTGTCCAGCACCGCACCAACCGAGAGTGAGTTCTTCGCCGCGCCGTAGTTCGAAAAGCCGTGAAGGGACCGGTTGGCCTGTGCGACGACGTAGAGCTGGCGATGGCCCCAGACCACGGCGTCGAGCTTCCGCGCGGGTTGGTCGCGACCTTCGTAGATGCGCGCGGGGGCGCTGAAGCTCATGTTGACGATCAGAGGCTTGACGGAGGCCGAGGACCAGCCGCCATCCGGGCACTGTGAAGCCTCGGCCAGGAAATCCATCCCGGCATTGATGGCCGTAAACGGCCCGAAACCGGAACGGTTCAGGACCTTGGCAATGCGAATGTCGCCCACCAAGGGGGCCATCCCGGCATAGTGGGGTGCCCCGGTGCCGCTGCCAATGATCGTCCCAGTCACATGCGTACCGTGCCCACGCGCGTCCGCCCACAGGTCCTGATCCTCTTCGCGGCTCGGCGTTACGAAATTCGCCCCGCAGACGCTGTCCCGGTTCAGCACGATGTCCCGGTGGTTGATGTTGAGACCGCTGTCCATGACCGCCACCGGCACACCGGCACCGCCCGTGCCCGTATAGGTGCCCGGTACCCCTGTGTAGGTGCGCAGGACATCCGCACCCATGCCGGGCACGGCCGTGTCGAGTGTGGCCCGGGCAACGCCCACCGGCTCGACGAACTGCACGAAGTCGGCCAATGCGACGGTTTCGAGGTCCCCATGGCCAACGTTCGCCACATAGGCGCGGGTATCCGAATCGTAAGCGCCCACCACGACGCCGAGTCGTTGCAGTTCGCGTCGCCATCGTCCGTCGGGATCGTCCGTCATCAGCGTCACGAATACCGGCACCGCCGCCGACGCGCCTTGGCCGTTCGCCCAGGCGGAGAAGGAGCGCGGCAGTTTCGCGGTCAAGGGCTGCGTCCCCAAGGCGACCACCGACGGCAATTCCGCAATGGCATCGAGTCCTGAACGATCACCGGGCAACCGGGCCCGGATCAGGGTGCCGGCGGCGCCCTCCACGACGACACCGAGTGCCGCCAAGGCCGTTTCGACATCGGCCAAGCGCGATGCCGGTCCTAGACGGACCCACCCGAAGGACCAGTCCCGGCTCGCCGCCTCGGCCTGGGCAACGAGCCGCGGCACCGCGTCCACCGCGCCCAGCCAGTCGAGACCGTCGTCGTCTACCCGGTCGACAGCCACCGGGCTTCGTTCAAACCGGTGCGTTCGGAGTTCGCCGTGATGGGCAACGAACGCGTAGCCCTCCGGTAGCGAGGGAGCCGACGTTTCCGCCCGCCGAGCGGCAGACCCGTTCGAGTACCTTCGGGGAGCGGCCTGAGCCCGGGGCGGGTCGGAACCCGATCCGCCATGGGCGGCAACCTGCGCGACCACCGCGGCGAGGGCAGCCCGCTCTAGCGCTGTCCCCGCAAGGGCTTGCGAATCCGGTTCGCGGGAGGTCGAGACGTCGTGCATCGCAACGAACCACCACCCCGCGCCGAGCGCAATACAGCCCGCGACAATGGCAACCAAGAAGCAAATCCGTTGCATGGCGTTACGGCGCGGCACGCCTCCTCGGGTCCGGCGGCGGATCATATACCAAGCCTGATCGAGCTAACCGTGGGCTCATCGTGGCGGTGTCTAACGACAGTTGATGGCACGACGCTCCCTAGTTGCTAACTTGGCCGAATGCCGACGCCGCAACTCATACGACCCTTCGTCGCGACCGGGTCGTGACAAGCGGGACACCGCGTAGTAGTTTCCGATCAGATCCAGCCACCCAGACGACACAAACGTCAGGAGGTGAACCGTGAACCGTTGGTTGACCGCCTCTTCCCTCGCCCTTGCGCTGCTCTGCGTCGGGACTCTCCCGGTCTCGGCGCACGACTACGAAGACATCATGACGGGCATGAGACTCACGGCCGAACAGGCCGAGGCGTTGGAAAAGCGGCTCGACGCCGATGCGCACGATATGCAGGCCCGCAGTCAACTCGTCGTCTACCATCACACGAAGTCCTACTTCGATCATGTCAGTCGAGAGGCCCACACCCGGCATGTGCTCTGGTTGATCGAGAACGCGCCGGGAGCCGACATCCTGGCGGATCCGTTGGCGACCATTGACCCGTTCAACAACGCGGAAGGCTACCTGGAGGGCAAGCGCGCGTGGATGAACCGCCTCGAAGAGAGTCCGATGAACGTGACGTTCCACGGCAACGCCGCGAGCTTTTTCTCGTACTTCCAGGATCGCGAACTGGTCGTCGAAACGCTGCAAACGGTCCAATCTCTCGATCCCGACAACTCCAAGTGGCCTAGGCGCTTGGGCGATCTGTATCTACGGGACGCCAGCTTCGGCGATTTCGCCGAGGGTCTCGAACTGCCCGACGGGGTCGATGTCGAAGGCCTCGACTTGCCGAACGGCCTAGCCGGTCTGTTGAATCCGAAGCCGTTGGAAGCGGCGGCGAGCGCGGTCATGGCCTTGGAGCAGTTTCAAAGGGCATACGAACTGGCGGACAGCGACATCGAGCGAACGTCCTTGCTCGAGGAACTTGCCATGGCCGCCTTCCGGGCCGAGCACTACGACGATGCGCGCGCGCATGCCACATCCGTGCTACAAAGCAAGCCCCGTCGCTTCTCAGACGGATCGCGCGCCCACAAGGCGAACATCATTCTCGGCAGGTTAGCGCTGATCGAAGACGACGTCGCCCTGGCCAGCTACCACTTGCTGGAAGCCGGCAAGGTCGAGGGCTCGGCCCCGCTCGGCAGTTTCGGACCGAATATGAGGCTTGCGGCGGAGTTGCTAGAGCTCGGCGAGAAGGATGTCGTCCTCGAGTATTTCGAACTCTGCTCGAAGTTCTGGCCGAGCGAGAAGCTGGCCGACTGGGCCGCTCTCGTCAAGGCCGGCCGGATGCCGGATTTCGGCGGAAACCTGGTCTACTGATCGCGACCGCGAAGCGTCTCCAGCAACTCGTCGAGCGAACCCACGATCCCGTCCGGGACGATGCCGTGGCGGGTGTCGGGTCCGCTGCCATGGGCGTCGATCCAGACCGCGAAGATGCCGGAGCGCTGCGCGCCCTCGATGTCGGCCAACAGGTTGTCGCCCACCATCCACGCCTCTTCCGCCGGAACGTCCAAGGCGGCCAGCGCGTACCGGAACGCGCGCCCATCCGGCTTGCCGAAGCCGAGGTCGCCCTCGACCTGGATATGGTCGAAAAAACCCGCCAGGCCGAACTGGCGGATCTTCCCCCACTGCTTTTCGGTGCTGCCGTTGGTCAGCAATGCGAGCTTGATGCCGATTCCCCGCAACCTTTCGAGGGCCGCCAACGCACCCCGGAACGGCGTGACGGCCTCGTCCCGAAGCACCGTGTAGCGCTTCGCCAACGCGTCGATCAAGGCCGGCTCGTCAGTTGCCACACCCAGTGCCGCGAGTGCCCGCCCGAAGATCGTCCGCCGGGCCGCGACGAGGTCCAGCCGGCCTTCGCGCGCCCGCCGGTCGTCGTTCCAGAACCCGTCACGCGCTTCGATCAGGGCGTCGAAGAACCGCTCGGGCGTCACGCCGTCGAAGTTGCCCGCGAATTCGGTGCAGATCCTTCGCCAGGAGACGTCCGGGTCGCCGGAGTCGAGGATCGTGTCGTCGAGATCGAGAATGATCGCTCGCGGGTTTCGTGACGCGTTCACCGGTCCCGAGAGGCCACCCACGCTCATGCGGGCATTGTAGCCGCGTTGACGGTTTCAGCGTGCGTGGCGTTGTTGCCCCGTCTGCCACGGAGTATGTTCAACCCACCACGGTCGAGGGTGGGTGTCCCATGCGAAACGACCCGATGCGAAACGCCGGATTGCTGGGCGCAGTCCTTCTGCTTGGGGGTTTCGCGGGCCAGGCCCATGCACAAACCACGTATCTCGAGGAAGGATTCACCCTGGAGGTCGTGACCGACGACGTGCCCCTTGCGCGGCAGATCGCCGAAGCAGCGGATGGCACGCTGTTCGTGGGCTCGTCCACCCGGTGCGGGCGGTCCAACGTCTCGAGCGTGTACGCGGTCGTGCCGAACGACGACGGCGATGCGGAAGTCGTCACCGTGGATTCAGGCCTTCGCTGCCCGAGCGGAGCTGCGCTTCGGGGCGATGACCTCTACGTCGCGGCGCTCAACCGGATCCTGCGCTATCCCGACATCATGGACACGTTCCGGAACAGCCCCACGCCCGACGTGATTGCCGACGACTTGCCGGACGACGAGCACCACGGCTGGAAATACCTCGTATTCGGTCCGGACGGCTACCTATACGTCCCGGTCGGCGCCCCCTGCAATGTGTGCGAACGATCCGACGAGCGGTATTCGTCGATCCTGCGGATGGATCCCGACACTGGAGAGACTACCGTCTATGCACAAGGCGTCCGCAATTCGGTGGGCATGGCGTGGCACCCGGTGACGGGCCAGCTCTGGTTCTCCGAGAACGGCCGCGACCACTCGGGCGATGACCTTCCCGCCGACGAAATCAACCGCGTACAGACACCGGGCGGCCACTACGGCTTTCCCTATTTCCACCAGGACCATCGTACGGGCCAAGACGTCGACTACCGCGATCCGGGATTCGGCTCCGGCAAGAACGCTGCCGACTACCTCCGCTCCGAACACCTAATCCAGGCGCACTCCGCCGCCTTGGGAGTCACCTTCTACAACGGCGACCGGTTCCCCTCGCATTACTGCGGCGCGATGTTCATCGCCGAGCACGGCTCCTGGAACCGATACGGCGCCGGCAAGGCCGGCTACCGGGTGAGCGTGCTGCGTTTCGCGCACACGGACTCGCCCGCCGGCCCCGGCGCCGTATACGAACCATTCGTCGAATGGCAGGTGCAGCACACCCATCATCCTCACACGGGACGGCCCAACGATGTGGTCGTGGCCCAGGACGGCAGCCTGCTAGTCGCCGACGACCAAAGAGGTCGCATCTACCGGGTGCGCTACACCCCATCGGAGGGCGACACGACTCCAACCGGATGTGCCGACGCTGCCCACATTCCAGCGTTCGCGCCCAAGAGCCACGAGACGCGCCAAGGCTTCGCCCGGGTGGTCAATCACGGCCGGGCCGCCGCGACGATCCGAATGGACGCCTTTGACGACGCTGGTCAACGTCACGGACCGGTCACCCTCACCCTCGGCGCAGGCGAGACCACGCACTTCAATTCCGCCGACCTCGAAGACGGCAACGAGGACAAGGGCCTGTCCGGAAAAACCGGGCCGAGCACCGCCGATTGGCGCATCGAACTGCGCGGCGACGGCCTCGAAGTGCTCTCCTACATGCGCACCGGCGACGGTTTCGTCACCAGCCTGCACGACACCGCGCCCCCGCTCGGACCCGTAACCGTCATCGACAACGAGGACGGGCGGCGAGCCTACGAATATCGCTACGACGTGCCGATCTTCAACCCGGGCCGCAACACCAACCAAGTGAGCATGCTCCGCGTCGTCAACCCCCGCGGCCACCCCGCCGAGGTCACGGTCACCGGCATCGACGACCAAGGCACGTCGGGTGAGACCGCGGCGTTTACGTTGGACGGCGCCTCGTCCCGGTCCCTCTCGGCCGCCGACCTGGAGTCCGGCGAAGGTCTACGGGATGGCCAAGGGCTCGGCGCCGGCACTGGAAAGTGGCGTCTAGTGGTCGCTTCCGATCGGCCCATCCTCGTGGCAAGCCTGCTCGCGAGCCCCACGGGGCACCTGACGAACCTGTCCACCGTGCCGGACAACAAGGTCTCCGGCGACGCGTCGACATCGCACTTCGTGCCGCTGTTTCCGGCCCACGGCGACACCAGGGACCGCCAGGGCTTCGTGCGCATCATCAACCGGAGCGACCAGGCGGGCACCGTCGAGATCCGCGCCCAGGACGACACGGACCAGGCGTTCGGCACCCTCACCCTGAACTTCGACGCCAACCAGTCCGTCCATTTCAACTCCGCACATCTCGAGCAGGGCGACGATGCCAAGGGCTGGACCGAGGGCATCGGCGCCGGCGAGGGGGACTGGCGTTTGACGCTCACCAGCGAACTCGACCTCGATGTGCTGGCCTATATTCGCCGAACCAGCGACGGGTTCCTGACCAGCATGCACGACTTCGTGCGGCGCACCGGCACCGACACCTACGAAGTGGCTTTCTTCAATCCCGGCAGGAATACCAACCAGGTGAGCCGGCTGCGCATCCTGAACACCGGCGAGGTCGATGCTTCGGTGAGCATCAAGGGCACCGACGACAGCGGCAATCCGTCCGCAGGGACGGTGGAGTTGACCGTTCCGGCTGGCGCTGCCCGCACGTTCTCCGCCGAGCAACTGGAAGCCGAGAACGACGAGTTCGCCGGTGCGCTCGGCACGGGCGCCGGGAAGTGGCGATTGATCGTCACGTCGGAACGACCGATCCGGGTGATGAGCCTGCTCGAGAACCAGGCGACCGGGCATCTGACGAACCTGTCGACCGTGGCGACCAACCAGCCGTGGCAATGGGACCAGTAGACGCGGCGGCAATCGGACAACCCCAAGTGAGTAGGGACACCCCATGACCAACCTGGAGGCCGTTGCCGGACTCTTCGCGCCAACGGCGGTATTCGCGATCCTGCTCGTGCTCCACGGCGTGCTGCCCGCGCGACGCGCGCTGGGCTACGCCCACCCCAACACGACGCAAACACCTGTTCGATACCGGCTGAACGGACTGCTCGTCTTCGCCGCCGCGCTCGCCATCTGGGCGATTGCGCTGCTCGCGCCGTTGGACTGGCTCTGGCGCGTCAAGTGGCACGCCATCGCAGGCGCGACGGCGTTGAGTGTCGTCCTCACCGCCTGGATGGTCCTGCGGGCAGCCGCCGACGACCGGCCGGGCTGGGTGCAGTGGATCGAGGGCCGCTCCCGCAACGTCATGTTCCGGAACCACGTCGACGCCAAGATGTTCCTGTACGTCTTCGGCGGCATCCTGCTCGCCCTCAACGTCTTGGCGGGGGCCGCCTACCACGTCGGACAGTTCGGCGACGCCCTCAACGTCGGCATCCTCCTGCACGCCGGGATGTGGGTCTGGTTCGTGGCCGACTATTTCCTGTTCGAACGGGTGCAGTTGTACACCTTCGACATCATCGAGGAAGGCGTGGGCTTCAAGCTGATCGTCGGCTGCATCGTGGTCTATCCGTGCCTGTACCCGGTTGTCCTCTGGGGCACCGCGGGACTCCCCGCCCCGGACGTCGACCCACAACTCACCGTCCTGTGGCTCGGCGGGGCGGCGGTGGTCTTCCTCTCCGGCTGGGTAATCACACGGGGCGCCAACCTGCAGAAATACGTGTTCAAGCGCTGGCCGGAACGCGCGTTCCTCGGCTTCATGAAGCCGGCGACGGTTTCCGACGGCAGAAAGACCCTGCTCGTCAGCGGATTCTGGGGAATGTCCCGGCACTCGAACTACCTCGGCGAGATCCTGGAGGCCCTCGGCATGGCCTTGGCGATCGGCCACTTCGCCAACGCCTGGACCTGGGTCTACTTCGTCTACCTGACCGGGTTCTTCATCGTCCGCGAACGCATCGACGACCGGCGCTGCGCGGTCAAGTACGGCGAGTTGTGGTCGGAATACCGCGCCAAGGTGCGTTATCGCCTCGTGCCGGGAGTCTACTAGCAAGGATCCGCCTCACACCCGGGTGCCATGGGGGACGGGCTTGTCCCATCCCGCGCCGCGGATCTCGTCGCATCCTGCGTGGGCGACCACAAGGGTCGCCCCCATAAGCGCTAACTTGCGTCGATTTTGACGGCTTTAGGGTGATTTCGTATGCCAAGTAGATGCCTTGAACACGGGTTTGAACCGTTCCAGGCTCGAAAATGCCAACAGGTTAGCGCTTATGAGGGTCGCCCCTACGGCGCCACGTGCGGTGCGAGCCGTAGGGGACGGGCTTGTCCCGTCCGGCGCCGGGGGTCTCGTCGCATCCTGCGCGGGCGACCACA
>JAPPND010000136.1 GCA_028818795.1 Gammaproteobacteria bacterium
TCTCGTCCACGCCCTCGTGGCGCGCCCAGTCCTTGAAGCTCGACCGGAAGCCGTGGCCGGCGGCGTTGATGTCCGCCTTCCTCAAGGCGTCCGCGACCGTGGTCCCGCCAAGCTTCCCCGCCCCCCGCAGGGCGCGGAACGCGAACTCCCCGCGACCGTTCAGGTTGCGCGACTCCTCCGACACATCGAGTGCGCCCGTGGACAGCGGCACCCGGTGCGGGCGGTAGCGCTTCATGTGGCTCCGGCACCGTCCACACCGCCGCCTCGAAATCGAACTCGTCGCAGGTCGCACGGCGCACTCGGCCTGCCGGGCCGCGGTCGGCACGCCGAACCGGATGGCGAGTTGCACGGAACGGGCGATGCTCGGATGGCCGTCCACCTTGCCGTGCGCATCGGCCACGTCGGAGAAATCCAGCGACCGGTGGTGACGGACCGCCGCGGCCTTCGGCAACGAGCGCGTTACCGTCTCGACGATCGCCCGGCCGCTACCGGCCGATTCGCACAGGTTCTCCACCTCGGCCCACTCCAAAACGGCGACGATGCGGCCCGCGACCATGCGCATCGTGGCGTGCTTCCCCGCGAGGGCCCGGTGACGGAGCACGCGCTTGACGTCGCTTGTGGCCACCGCCCCGACGTGCATCTTCCCGAGCTGGGCAGCACGTAGGCGTCCATCGTCGAGCGCCAGTCGCGCTGGGACTTCGACTCCTTGCCGTCGCGCTACGTCTCCGCCTTCTCCGCCATCGCCTGGGGCTCGGCTACTGCGAAGGGATCGTCCTGGCCTTCCGGGGGTCGCCGCCGGTCCGCGCCACGGCGCGGTTGTCGGACGCCACGCCGAGTCGGCCGGAGGCGCCGGACATGCACGGCAGGCGTTCCTTGCCGCCCTCGTGCAATTCACCGGGGCGGCTTCCCGAAGGCAAGCGGCTGACCGTCGTTCGTTCCCTGAAACCCCACGTCAGGAAGACGTGTGCATACACGCCAAGGCAGGTGCATCGGTGCCAACCCCCTCGTGCAACGATGAAGTCGGCGCCGAGAACGCCCGACACGCGTTTCACAGCCAAGTTGCCACGATTTGAAGCAAGAACCCGACGATCACCGCCGAGCAGCCAAGCTTGTAGTTGACTAGGATTCTCAATCTCCTCGGTCGCCGCTTCCGCAAGAGCTTGCCAAGCTCGCTGCGTTCGAAAAGACTCGGGTCATCCTCGGCAATGTCCTGGCCGACATTGCGCGGCAGTGCCAGATACATCAGAACCGCGAAACCAAGGATGTCGAGCACGAGCCCTACCGTGTTTACGACATCTCCCATTTGCGCCGACCTCAAGCTGCCGATATCCGTATTGTCTCAGGAGACTCGGAGACCCTTTTCGGCGGGCGATCCCCCGCCTGGTCGGTTCGTGATGTTTGGTTCGGCAACCCGTCCGCTCTTCACCAGCCGCAGCGCAATGCAGCCCTGCCTTGGCCGCCGCGAATCGTCAACGCGTTGGCCTCCCCTCCGTCCCTCGGCGCCGCTCCCAGTACCCGCGCGGGCAACGCCATCGATTCGCAAGGGACCGGGCGGCCGTCTCCTCCACGGGCCGCCGAGCGTTTCGTCCAGTTCGGGCCGGTCGGCGGAAGCGGTGTCCGACGGCTGTGGCGGTCACCGGGCTCCTTGGGGCCGAGCAGCTCCAGACTTGCGACGAATGCCAGCTCATCACTCAAGCGCGCTTGCTCTCCAAGCTGCGTAATCGCCTCGACAGCACCCTCAGCCGACTCCCAGCGCGGCGTCAGCGTAGCGCTCCAGCAGTGCCCTGCGCAGCGCCAGCATGTCCGACCGGGCGTAGCTCGACGACACGGAACTCCCCACCCGATGGCCGAGGCTCACCTCCGACGCTTCCCAGTTCTCGCCCCGGGATTGCGCCCAGGTCCGGAACGTCGACCGGAACCCGTGCGGCGACGCGTCGATCCCCACACGGCGCATCGCATCGCGCACGGAGGAATCCGACAGCACCCTGGCCGATTCGCCGGGGAACACCGGGCCCCTGACGTCGCCCAGCCCGTGCGCCCGCTCCAGCACGCCGAGGGCCGCGGCCGACAGCGGCCCCCCGTGATCCTCCGCGATCTTGGTCCTCGCATCGCCCGGGCTCGTCCACTCCGCCGCCGCGAGGTCCATCTGGTCCCACGTCGCCCGGCGAACCTCCACCAGGCGCTTCGCCGTCAGCGCCAGGAACCGGATCGCCAGCGACACCGACAGACTGCAGCCCGACGCCTCGATCCGGTCCAGCGCTCCCGCCACCTCTTCCACCGGGAGGAACGCTGCGTGCTTCCGCGCCGGCACCCTGATCTGTCGGTTCGGCCCTATCGCCGGGTTCGCCGCCTCCCGGTGGCCGCTGTCAATCGCCCAGCCGCACACCCGCT
>JAPPND010000120.1 GCA_028818795.1 Gammaproteobacteria bacterium
GGAACTCCATGCCCCGGGGGGCATCCTCTGCACTCGAGGAGGTCATAGAGTAGATGACCACCGGCGCCTCCTGGCCCTGGAAGCGGTCCACCGTACCGATGCGTTTGGCCAGATCAGGAATCGCCGCCGCCAACGCCGACACCTGCGCGTTGTAGGGGGCCACCACGAGGATATCCTCCTCCCGCAAGCGCGCGATCCTGCCATCCTTGTCCCGCCAGGCGCAGTTGCCGAGCAGGTCGCCGACGATCCGCACGATCACGTCGACCTCCTCCGAGGAACGGGCCTGGTTGCCCGTGTGTGGCACCAGGACGCAACGCAGGCCAGCACCGGCGAGGGGTGACTCCCGCCCACGACGCAGGACGACGCTTTGTTGCTCGAGGCCAAGGCCTGCCTTTGGCTGCACCTTGCCCTCGTAGTACACCTCGGAGGTAAACCGGGCGATGGCAGGGTGCAGCCGGTACGTGTCAGGGAGAAACAGGCCTCTGTCGGCCGGCATCGTCTCTTCACCGTCCAGCAGGTGATAGAGAGCGGATACTTCGCTGCCTTCGGGGTGGCTGCTCTGCAGCGGCTGCTCGAGTTGCTGGGGATCGCCCAGCAGGATGAGGTTGCGTCCGGCGCGCACACTGGCGAGCACGTTCGCCAACGACATCTGGCCCGCCTCGTCGACCACCAGGACATCCACGCTCTGCTCGAAGTCGGGCCGGGTCCAGCACCATGCCGTTGCGCCGAGCAGGTCGATTTCCCCCTCCGCAAGCTCGTCGTGAATCCTGTCGTAGGGATCGATGCGTTCGATGCCGAAGTCACCGTCGTACTTGCCCGTCTGGCGATGGACGATCCGCAAGCCGAGCCCGCGGGCGCGGGCGCGCTCGGCCGCAGACTCGAGGAGATTGACGATCACCTTGTGGCTCACGACCGTAACTCCCACCTTGAGCCCCTTCTCTATGAGGGTGCAGATGATCTCGCCGCCCGCGTACGTCTTGCCCGTACCAGGTGGACCCTGCACGGCGAGCACTTCCCCGTCCAGCGCGAGCGCGATTCGAGAGGCGGCCCGAACGGTGTCCTCTCCCTCGGTCGGTCGCGCACCCCTGGCCAGCGGACGCCGCAGCAAGAGGTCGAATGCAGCACGATAAGGCTCCCTCCGCGCGAAGCCGTTCTCAAGCACCGTCTTGCCAAGGTCCATGAGGGCCTCCCTGAGCGCCTTGGAGCCAATGTGCTTGTGCAGCACAACCCCCCTGGGATGCTCGTCCAGGAGCTTCTTTGGTTTCTTGATGTCGATCGTGTGCGCGGCGTAGTCGACTGACACAACCTCACCGATGCGCGTCTCATCCCTGCGGTGGACCAGGTCGCCAACGCGCGCATCCAGCTCTTGGGGTGGGAAGCGATACCGCTGTATGCGGGCCTTCTGCTCCACGACCTCCATGAACTCAACGTCCCACACGGCCCGACGCTCATCCTGCAACTCGTCCTCGGGAACGCCAAGCAAGCGGTAGTACTCCCACCAGCTCGCCTTGTCCTCGCGACGGTGGAACTCCATCATGTGCGCCAGCGCGAACCGCGCCTGCTCTTCGTCGGATCGTGCGTCCGGATCAACGGGCACATCTGCCAGGAGTCGGTCCCGGAGGTCCTGCAGCTCCCGGTCCAGATCACTTACCTCGTCGCTGGCCTTGCCGTCGGCGAGTTCAGGACGCGGAATCTCCTGGCCGCCCTCGATGACTTCCGCGCGAAGCCCCTCGAGCCAGTCCCTCAGCTTGAGCGTGGACTCGCAGTCCTCACGGTTGTAGTCCTCCACGATGCGGCAGTACCGATCGTCGGTTCCGAGACTCCCGTCGGCGACGGCGGTCTCCACCACGCGCCTGCTCTCGGATGCCTCCCGAAGGTCCTGCTCGCGCGCGTAACCGAAAAACGGCTCAATGTCCTTGATGGAGTAGCGCTCGACGCTGGCCAGCAGGGATCGCTTGACGACCCGGTGCAGATCCACGAAGGCCCTGCCGCGCAACAACTCGTCGAGTTCGACTTCGCGGGTGGCGTAGCGGCCCATGAGGCGCTTCAGGGCCGAGGGCTCATACGGTGCGAAGTGATACACGTGGGCGTTCGGGTCGCGCTTTCGAGTAGCGATGGCTAGGTCGATGAACTCCTGGAAGTTCTTGCGCTCCTCCTCGGGCGTGGCCGCCCAGAGGGCCGTGTACCCGACTTGGCCCTTGTCATCCGCCATGACATAGCCGAGCAGGTACTCGCGAACGCCAGTGTCGGCGAAACGGTCGCCTTCGAAGTCGAGGAAGATGTCGTTCGGGGACGGGACCGGAAGCAGCGCGAGGCCGTGTTCGTCGTCAAAGGGCTCAAGGATCTCGTGGCGCGGCTGGCCGGCCTCGCGTCCATGCAGCTGCACGCGAGCCTGGTCGCGCACGCGAGCCAGCGCGGCCTCGGAGCCTCGCGAGGGCTTCGGCACCGGGTCGAGAACGGCCAAGTCCGCGAGGCGATCGACGCCGAACGCACGGAGACTCTCGATCTGCCTGCGGGAAATGCCGGCAACGTAGCCGAGATGGTCGTCGTTCCGCCGGCGCTCCTCGCAGCCGGTCCACCAGGGGCAATAGTCGCAGTGTGTCACGGGCTCCGGGTAGGTCTCGGGCCGGTTGTCCAGAAAGGTCCGCATCTCGGCGCTCAGCAGGCGGAAGTACGCGGCGTACTCGGCCACCCGGTAGCTGACGGGCGCGAAGTCCCGGCCGGGCGTGACCACGTGCATGCGGGCCGGCTGGACACCCTGGATCGCCTCGAGCGACTCCGAGTACACACAGAGCTGCAAGAGTGCCCCGCCGCGGGTCTCGCGGGCGAGCTTGGCGTCGTAGGCCTCGTAGGACCAATTCCCGAGGCTGCTCGGCGTTAACACCTTTCTCAGGAAGTCCGGGCGTCCGGACCATCCGTCGTCCTCGAGCGTGCCCTGGTAGATCACGTCGACGCCGGATCGCATGTGCGCGAGCGTCGCCTGGAGGCCGGTACCGACGCTTGCGTCTTGTCCGCCGGCACGGACGACTTCGAGGCCTTGAGCCACCAGCCACCCGAGGTAGGCCGTCTCGTGCTCGATTCCTTTCTCGCGCAGGTCATCGAGCACCGGGCTGTGGCGAAAAGGTGGCTTGGGCCCTCCTTCCGCCGTCCCCAGGTCGAGTCCCGAACGATGTCGGCATCCCAGGAAGTTGCCGAGGTCCGTGGGGGCCAACCGGAGGCCCTGTTCTGTCTTTCGCATCGCGTTGTTCTTGTTCGGCTAGGGGAAGGTCACGAGGCGTCTACTTCGATGACCGTCAGCCAGTGCTTGGCGCGCGAGCGCGCGACGTAGCGCGTCGTCGTCTCCCTGGCTTCGTCGCGCATGAGGGTCTCGACGATCACCACCGCGTCCGCTTCGAGGCCCTTGAACCGGCCCCACGTCGCGATCAGCACGCCTTTGCCGCGGCGCCATTCGTCGAAGTCCCTGGTCAGTGCGATGGTGCCGAACTTCCCGGGCCAGTCCCTTTCAGTGTACGCCGGCGCGAGCACCGCGGCCTGGGACGGCTTCAGGCCGCCCTTACCGCTCTCGCACAGCTCGCGTACCTGCTTGCCCGCCGCCCGAAAGGCCTCGCTTATCGTCTGCGCCGAGACCATCACAGGGTCTTCTCCGATCGGCGCCTCGTCGCGCACCTTGTTGTCGTGCCCGACGAGCGATGCGCAGTGGGCGGCAATTCGTACGGTGTTCCTGCAGTTCGTCGGCAGCGGATACGGTGGCCCCAGTTCGTCGGGGAGGCTCGGACTGTCGACGAAGAGGTTCTGCTTCGGGTCGTAGAAGACGTAGTAGCAGGCCTTGTTGGCGGCATCGCGAAACACGGAATCGAGGCTGTCCCACCACAGATCCTCGAAGTCCTGTCCCTCGTCGACGATGATCGCGTCGAACTTGTGCTCCGGCCCCAACCGCTCGCACGCCTCCTCTAGGGCGACGGGCACGATCTCCGTCCAGAAGTTCGGGTCCTTCGTATCGCCTCTGTCCCAGAGGGGTACGGCCGCGGCCCTGCAGAGGTCGTCGGCCAGGCCGTGGTAGTTGTCGATCACAAGCTTGCCCCCGAACCCATCCCGTACGGACTGCAGGAGCCAGTCCTTCAGCGGGCGGTTGAAGCAGAGGAGCAGCGTTCGCAGGCCCTGTCGGGCCATGGCCTGGGCCTTGGCGAGGGCCAACAGCGTCTTGCCCGATCCGGCCACGCCGGATATCGCAGCCTTCGGCTGCTGCTCAAGAATGTCCAGGATGCGCTGCTGTTCCTGCGTCAGCCGGCTCAGCCGCTCCTCCTGATCTTCGATCCGGCGCCAGAGTACCGGTACGAGTTCGTACTTCGGGTACAGGGCTTCGCGGACGGACGCCACTTCGTCGGCGTAGAGCGGCCGGTGTTCCTTGCGCGAGAAACTCGCGAAGATCCGCTTGACCGCGTCGGGCACGGTCTTGAGCTTGGCGGCGTCGAGGATCAGCTCCGGCTGGATGTTCGGCGGTAGCCAGCCGGACACACGGCAGTCCGGGAAGGCCACGGCGAAGCCGTATGCGAACGGCAGGCCGTCCGACTTCCCGCCGTGTCGGCGGCTGACGATGTCGACAATGTCGTGCATCCCGCGCTGGGCCTGGGCGAAGGGGTCCTTGTTGAGTTCGCGCCGTTCGGACCCGACCTGCCGGACCCACTTCTCCCCGTCGAACACCAGCGAGCCTCCCTTGACCTCCACGAACAGGAGGCCATTCTCCGGTTCGAGCAGGATGAAGTCGCACTCGCCCTCGAGCAGCGTGTCGCGTGCGTTTCTGGCGAGCCAGTTGAAGCCGTGAAAGACCTCCACCCGCCGCGGCAACTGCTCCAAGAGGGCGCGCGCGACCGAACGCTCGCCGGGATTGCCGATGTCCTCGGGCTTAATCTTCGGAAACAGCCTCGCCATGGGGTTCCTTGTCTGACGCGGGGAAGTGCGACCTGGATCTCGGCCGCACCTGGCACCGTCCCGCGCGGACGCTAGGTGATCCTGTTGCATCGTTCAAGCCATTCGCCGCATCCGACAAGGCGCAGTCGTCCCCAGACGCTCCATCGAAACACCGCAACGCGACGTTGATCGTCGCTTACTGACGGTACTGTCTCCGCATGAGGCTACTGCGCGCCCATGTCGAGAACTTCAGGTGTCTTGGTGACGTCATCCGGGCGGACAATGGCAGCGGCAAGACGACTCTACGGCGATGCCGCGCTTGCGGAGACCGACTACCCACTCGTGCCCGCAGACATCGTTCTAGAAAAAGCGGTCCGCATCTCCGTCGCCTGTGACTACGAAATGTCGTCAGCGTCCGGTGAAGCGCGTCGTTACAGGATCGTCCGCTCAGCCTACGAGTCGACACGCGACGGCGAGCGGGATCGCAGTCCGAGAGTGGAACTGTTCAGCCTGCTTCCCGCAGATCCCGTGCCGAAGATCCAGGGATCCCTGATCTCGACGCACCTTCCTGTCGGGAGACGCCGGGTACTGTTCATCAACGACACGCGACTGCGCCCAGCAGAGCTGCCCCCTTTGGCTTATCCGCAACCCCTCCGTGCATCAATCCGCACGAAACGCCCCCTACGCTTCGCCTTGCCCTCCGCGTCGCAAAGCGTCGGTTTCATCGTCATGGGCCACGGCAAACACATTTGTCGATCGACAGCCGCCTTCATCCAGAAGGGCCATGTCCCGGCGTTAATCGCCGCCGATTCCTTGGGGGCCATCAACACGAAGTGCGGTCGTACCTTCGCCCCGTCCGGAATCACCTCACCAAACATCTCGCGCAGGCGCAACACCTTCGACTCCAGCTGCGAGTTGCTCCAAGACGTGTCGCCCTTGGCTTCTATCAGCACGATGTGCACCGTTCCACTCGACCTAAACGCCACCAGCAGGTCGATGTCCTCCTGGTTACCCACCACGCGCGCCTCGTTTAATGCGGGCGTCTGTCTCGTGGGCAGTTCGTGTCGTCCCGACAGCCAGACAGCCATGCTGATCCAATCAAGATGGTAGTCCATCATCACCAGCGCCCCGGGCGGAACTAGCTCGCCAATGTTGCTGCACAAATCCTTGCGAAACTCTTCACTCAGGCGAAACGACCACCCTTCGTATCCCAATACGTGGTGTAGGAGGTGAAAACGTTCCTTGCGGTTGAAACGTTTCAAAGCGTCGATGAGATCCACGTTACCTCCGTATCGCACCAGCCCACGAGAACTAACCATCGCATGCAGGCCTTTCAGCGCCGATCTGGCGCCATCCCGCGCGCACGCTAGGTGATCCTGTTGCATCGTTCAAGCCGTTCGCGGCATCCGACAAGGCGCAGTCGTCCCCGAACGCTCCATCGAAACACGCAACGCGACGTTGATCGTCGCTTGCTGACGGTACTGTCTCCGCATGAAGCTACTGCGCGCCCATGTCGAGAACTTCAGGTGTCTTGGTGACATCTCCTCGAGTTCTCCACCGACCGAAACCGCAACTTCACGCTCATCCGGACGGACAATGGCAGCGGCAAGACGACGCTCTGCACGGCGCTGGAATGGGGGCTCTACGGCGATGCCGCGCTTGCGGAGACCGACTACCCACTCGTGCCCGCAGACATCGTTCTAGAAAAAGCGGTCCGCATCTCCGTCGCCTGTGACTACGAAATGTCGTCAGCGTCCGGTGAAGCGCGTCGTTACAGGATCGTCCGCTCAGCCTACGAGTCGACACGCGAAGGCGAGCGGGATCGCATCCGACGAGAGTGGAACTGTTCAGCCTGCTTCCCGCAGGTCCGGTGTCGGTCGAAGACCCGGAATCCCTGATCTCGACACACGTTCCTGTGAGGCAACGGGAAATGCGCTTCCTGAACCACACGCGCTGTGCCGCCTTCACCGAACCCGATGCGAACACCGTCGAGGCGGCCTTCCAAGCGTTCGGGCTGGACGCGCGCGTTCTGACCCGGGTCAGCGACCGCACGAACGCGCTGTTTCTCGACATGGTCGGGGGTTACACCTCGGATGTCGGTACGAGCCGTGCGTCAATCACGGCGGACTTCCGGCTCGTGATGTCGGACCCGGACGGTTCCTTCAGGCTCGCGTACGTGCAGCTGGGCGGCAGTGCAAGGCACGCGCTGGCGATCGCCTTCCTCTTCGCCCTCATGGACGTGAGCGGCATCAAGTCATTCAGGGTCTTCGATGCGCCGCTCGCGTGCTTGGACCTCGAGCCTGGACGGGCCGCGCTTCGTCAGGCCGGGCAACGCAACGCGCAGCTCGTGTTGCTCATGTCATCCGGAGAGATTCACGGGTGCGAGGATCTGCTCGATCAGTGCGTGGACCGACGCTATTCGCTCAGGATATGCGACGACGTTTGTCGCATAAGAGCCGTACTGTAGCCGATCTCGTCACGGTCCCAGATGCCCCATGCTCAATAGCCACGAACGCCATCTCGCCCTCTCCTATCTCGCCAACATGCTCGGGCGCCTGCGCCGCAAGCGCGCGCAAGCGGCGAGCTTGCTGGAGTGGTTGACGGACAACGTCACACCGCTCGCCAGCGGCGCGCGGACCGGCGAGCGGATCGCCGTCGCCGCGTCGAACGCCTCGGAGTCGCCCGCCAACTGGCGGGAGCTGCGCAGACTCGTCGACAAGGCGCGCCGCGCCGCATCGGACGCGGTGCCCGACCGGATGGCGCGTCGCCTGCGACGTCTCGCGGAGACCGTCGGCCTGTCGTCGCTGGACGTCGACATTCTGGAGGTGCTGTTGCGCTATGGCACGCAGCCGGTCGTCGAGTCCCTGATCGACGCGGCCTTCTACCGTGTGGGCGGGTCGCGGATGCCCATGAACGTCCGCGGAGGAGCACTGTCGTGCGTGCTGGGCCAGTCCCTCAACGCCGTTGACGACCGCTTCGCGGAAGACGCGCCGCTGGTACGCACCGGCCTCGTCTCGATCGACCAGGATCAGGATGTCCAGGCGATCGACCGTCTGCGCCGCCTGGACGCTCCCGATCCGGAAGAAGTCGACGTGCGGCGGTTCCTGCTCGGCGCGGGCGGCGCGAGCGAACTCGAGTGGTCGGACTTCGAACACCTCGGGCAGAGCCGGGAGGATGTGTTGCGGATCCTCCGAGGCGCGGCCGACTGCGGCGCCCGCGGAGTGAACATCCTGCTCTACGGACCGCCCGGTACCGGCAAGACCGAGTTCTGCCGCGTCCTCGCCACCAAGGCAGGCCTGGACCTGTTCGGTGTCGGCGAGGCGGACGACAAGGGCAACGAGCCGTCCCGGAAGGAGCGCCTGGCGGAGCTGCGCTTGGCGCAGTGCCTGCTCGGCGAGGATTCGGGCGGCGTACTCCTCTTCGACGAGATGGAAGACCTCCTCTCGGGATCGACGTTCGCGTGGTCGTTGTTCGGAGGCGGCCGGCGAGGCGGTGAGTCCAAGGTGTTCATGAACCGCCTCCTCGAGGAGACGCCGGCGCCGACGTTCTGGACCACGAACATCGCGAAGGACATCGATCCGGCCATTCTCCGCCGGATGACCTTCGCCCTGGAGATGCGGCAGCCCTCGACGAACGTGCGCGCCAGGGTCTGGCAGCGGCAACTGTCGAGCCATGGCATCCAGGCGACACCGGCCCAGACCCTGGCGCTGGCCAGGGAGTTCGACGCCTCGCCCGGCGTGGCCGCCGGCGCCACGGTCGCGGCCGCATTGGCCGACGGCGACTTCGAACTAGTACGCCGGGGCGTACGGAGTCTCTCCCGCGTACTCGGTTGCGACCGACCCGCGTTTCGCGGCGCGAATCGATTCGACGCGACGCTCCTGTCGGCCGATATCGACCTCACCGAGGTCGCGACACGCCTGGCCGACCGCGGCGAGCGGCGCTTCTCACTCTGCCTACAGGGGCCTCCCGGCACGGGCAAGAGCGCCTACGCCCGCTACCTCGCCGAGCGGATGGGCCTAGAGGTCGTCCAGCGGCGCGCGTCGGACCTGCTCGACGCGTACGTTGGCCAGACCGAGAAGAACATCGCCGAGGCGTTCGCCCAGGCACGCGCCGACGAGGCGTTCCTCGTGTTCGACGAAGCGGATTCGTTGCTCGCGGATCGCCGGGGCGCGCAGCGGAACTGGGAGATCAGCCAGGTGAACGAGATGCTGACCTGGATGGAGAGCCACCCGCTGCCGTTCGCCTGCACGACCAACTACGCGGACAAGCTGGACGAGGCCGTGCTGCGGCGTTTCACCTTCAAGGTGACGCTCGGGTACCTCGCGGAGCAGGCCGCGCGCTCCGCCTTCCTGGCCTACTTCGGCATGGAAGCGCCGTCCCGGCTCGACCGGCTGGACTGTCTTGCGCCAGGGGACTTCAACGTTGTACGCCGCAAGGCGGAGGTGTTGGGCCAATTGGACGACGCCGACGCGTTGGTCGAGATGCTCCGGGCGGAGTGCGACGCGAAGCCGGGGCGCAAGGCGGTGATTGGGTTCGGCGCGCCTTAGTGGCTGGGGAGGAGAGTTCGGGGGATGTCGCACCTTGGCCGTCATTAGCGACAAGTACAATCACCCGATGCGCAAGGCGACCGATACCGTCCTCCGTCACCTGGCGATGCTCGCGGCGATTCCGGTCGACCCCGGCAGGAAGAGCACCCGGCAGATTCGTGAAGAGCTGCTCGAGGAGGATTCGGAGTACGACGTATCCGTCCGATCCATCCAGCGCAGCCTGGAGATGCTGTCGGGCCGCTTTCCCATCGCTTCCGAGACGCGAGGCCGGGCGAACTACTGGTACTGGATCGACCGCCACGCGCTAACCCAGATCCCCGCCATGGGCCAGTCCACCGCGTTCGTGCTACGCCTGGCGTCCGAATACCTGCAGCCACTGATGCCGCCCGCGGCGCTCCGTCGCCTCGAACCCTACTTCCGCCACGCGGACCAGGTGATCGGGGACACGGCGCTCGGGAAGTGGGTGGAACGGGCACGTATCGTAGGTCGCGGACCGGTCCTCAAGCCTCCGGACATTCGCGACGACGTGCAGCAGACTGTGTATTCGGCCCTGATGCACAACCGACAGGTGGAGGTGGACTACCGGAGCAAGGCGGGGAGGCGCAGCGAACGCATGGTGTTGAATCCGCTCGGCATCGTGTTGCGGGACGGGATCGTCTACCTGGTCGCAACCTCGTGGAACTACGAGGACGTCCGGCACTACGTCCTGCACCGGATGGCGAAGTCGGTGGAACTCGAGACCCCCGCCAAAAGCCCGCCCGCGTTTCGTCTGTCCGCGCACATCAAGGACGAGCTTCGGTTCTCCTACCCCGTCCGCACCGGCAAAATCCGGCTGCGCGCGCTCTTTGCGCCGGACGCGGCGCTGCATCTCACGGAGAGCCGGTTGGCGGCAGACCACCGGACCACGGAACAGGAGGACGGGCGCGTTCTGGTGGAAGCTACGGTGGCGGACACGGCCGACCTGAGATGGTGGCTGCTTGGCTTTGGGGGTGCGGTGGAGGTGCTGGCGCCGAAGGCGTTGAGGGAGGAGTTCCGGGAGCATGCGGACGCGATGAGTGCGGCGTATGCGGGGGATGGGGATGGTGATTCCGGTAGTGACCCGGAAGCGACACCGTCGTCGTAGGGGATGGCGCCGATGAAGACGAGCCCTCCAGGACTCGGGGAATCCAGGACTGCGCCCGGCCTTTCCAAGTCCAGGTTCATCAACGGATCGCAGTGCCACCTCCGCCTCTGGTTTGACACCCACCAGCGTGACTATGCGCCCGCCGTCGACGAGGTCGCGCAGTTCATTTTCGACACCGGTCACGAAGTCGGGCAACTCGCTTGCATGCGCTACCCCGGCGGCCGCCTGATCGCCCAGGATCACCGGCACTTCGACGAGGCGGTCGACGAGACACGAGGCCTGATCGGCGATAGGCAAGTACCTGCGCTCTTCGAAGCAGCGTTTGAGCACGAGGGTGTCGCGGTACGGGCCGATGTGCTCGAACGGCTGCCGGAAGGCGGTTGGCGGCTGGTGGAAGTGAAATCCACCACCCGAGTCAAGGACGTCTTCCTGCTGGACACCGCCGTGCAGCTCTGGGTGCTCAAAGGGGCGGGTCTCGACGTTCGAGACGCCTGTGTCCTCACCCTGGACCGCAGGTTCGTTCGCACAGAGGAACCGCCGGATCCGCACGCCCTGTTCAGGCTCCACACCGTCCTGGAACCCGCGACCGCCCTGCTGAGCCAGCTACCTACGAAGGTGGGCGACATGAAGGCCATGCTCGCCCGCGCAGAGCCCCCCGCGATACCGCCAGGCGAACACTGCTTCGCGCCCTACACCTGCCCTTACCTCGGGCATTGCACCCGACACGCGCCGCGCTTCGAGCACGGTATCGATGAGCTGCCCAGGCTCTCCGCCGCAAAGCGCGATGAACTGGTCGGCCTCGGCATTAGCGAGATACGTGACATCCCGCCCGAGTTTCCGATGTCCTACATGCAACACGTCGTTCGCCGTGCCGTCGCCGAGAACCGGGATCTCGTCAGAGGCGACCTCGAGGCCAGCCTGGCAAGGCTCGAAGAACCCGTTCGCCATCTTGACTTCGAGACCTTCGCACCCGCCGTGCCGCGTTTCGTCGGCACCAGGCCCTACGCGAGCATTCCGTTTCTGTTCTCCGTCCATACGGAAGGTGTCGGGACACACCATCACGAGGACTATCTGCACGAGGGCACGGACGACCCGCGCCCAATGCTGGCCGAACGCTTGATCCAGGCCCTGGGCACGCGCGGGTCGATCTGCGTCTACTCGAGGTTCGAGCACAAAGTCATTCGCGGATTGATACACGCCCTACCCAGCAGGGCCGAGGCACTTCACGCGATCCTGCGCCGGCTCGTCGATCTACACGCGGTGATTCGCCGGCACTATTACCACCCCGCGTTTCGCGGCTCGTACTCGCTGAAGAGTGTGCTTCCGGCCCTCACGGACACCGACTACGACGACCTGTCCATCACCGATGGTCAGCTCGCGTCGGTGAGGTACATGAGGGCGCTCGCCACTGATGACGAGGCTGAGCGCCAGACCATCTTCGAAGACCTACGCGCCTATTGCGCGAGAGACACGATGGCCACGGTCGACGTGCTGGCGGCGATCCGGAGACGAGCCAGCATGCCGCAGGCTGAGAGCGACCAGCAGGAGTAGGAGACAGCCGACATGGATCTAATTGAAACCGCCCGGGAGCTGGCGCGAAGCGCTCACTCGGGGCAGACGCGCAAGGATGGCGTCACGCCCTACATCGAGCATCCACTCGCCGTGGCAGCGACCTTGTCAGGCTACGGGTACGACGACGAGACCGTGGCGGCAGGGCTCCTGCACGACGTCATCGAGGATACGACGTTGGAAGCGGCCGATCTGGACGCGGCGGTAGGTCCGCGCGTCCGCGAACTCGTGGAAGCCGCCTCAGAGCCGGACAAGACCTTGTCCTGGCGCGAGCGCAAGACCGCGACGCTTGCGCATCTGCCCACGAAGGAGCTTGCTGCGCAGCGCGTCATCGCGGCCGACAAGCTGGATAACGTGCGCTCGATCAGGGAAGCGCTCGCACGAGAAGGCGATGGCATTTGGGACAGATTTCGCGCGCCGTTCGCTGACCAGGCGTGGTACTACGGAACGGCCGCCGCCATTCTCGGTCCGCTTGATGAGCCGCTCTTCGATGAACTCGTGGAGGCGGTGCGTCGGGTGTTTGGGAACGCGGGGATGCCGGGAATGGACGGAGATAGTTGGTGAGGAGCCCTGCGCGATGGAGTGCGAAGCGAGTCTTCAGCCGCGCAGGTCGGGAACCTGGCGGATAATCAATGATGGCAACGTTGAAGGAGAAGCAACCGTGACGATGCGGGACGAAGTGATAGGAGGTGCTTCTGCTCTTGCGAGCAGGAAGAGGTACTTCCGGAAGTCGGTTCTCGACGCTTGGCGGCCCAATGCCTCCAACAGGGCAAGCAGGGCGAACCATCAGAGGATCAGAGTCGCCGGCTCGGCCTCGATGAAGCGGATCGCTGTCTCCGAACGTGGCACGTCGTTCTTGTCCAGCACCTTGAGCAGGATGTCCAGATCGTCCTCGGCAGCCCGCACCTCGCCTTGCCACACGCCGACCCACTTGTCGGGGTACCTGTCCACGAGTGTGTGGTCGTTGAGGAGAAACCCCATCGACTCGTCGAAATCGACTAGGCTCTTCGCAACGTTCGCCCAGCAATCCGCCTTTTGCCTTTGCTCCATGCTCTCTACCTCGCCAGGTTCTGCTTACGGGAAAGTCGCGCGCCAGCCGCATGGCCGTTAAGCGACTGCGGCGAGCCCGTTCTTTGCCACCAGTGCCAGCAGCTTCAGCGAGGCTCCTCGCGGGCGCTTCTGTCCACGCTCCCACTGACTGACCAGCCCCGCCGTCAGGTTGAGGTGCCGGCGAACACGGCTTGGCTCGCGTTCTCCCGCAGCCGGAGAGCCGGATCTCCGCGGGCAACAATTCCGCGACCGGGGTCAGACACATCTCGTCGAACTCGCGCATCGTGCGTTTCGAGATGGCACCCGCCTCGGCCATGCCGAGCGCGGTCTCGTGGACCGCCGCCAACACTTCGCTTCCGTACCCCGTTGCCATCATTCCACCTCGTCGATCGTGCCGTTGGCCAGCATCGCGTCTTGGGCTGGCCCATGCGGGTCGCGGCGAGACACCGCGCGGCCTGTCATGCAACTGAATGCTGCAGTGATTGGTCGTCAGGCTTTCTTCGCGCGACAACACGCGCAAACCCCAGATTCCTGCCGGCGTCGACACGCAGCAGCTCCGCGTCACCCTCTTCGCCTCGCCACTCCCCGCACAGCGAGTCGGAGGTCAGCCAGTGTTTCCAGCCGTCGGGCATCAGCTCCGCCGATTCCACGCTCACCAAGCCGCTCCGTTCCCAATGTCGACGCCACCAGCCTGGACTGTGGAAGCTTGAGAAGCCCCAGTTCCAGTGTGGTCTAAGGTGTTCGGGCGGATCTGCAGACGACCATTCCTGAACCAGACCCTGAACGACGATGCCGATTTGCCCTTCCGGTTTACCAAGCCGGGCGAGGTGATTGCCGAGATACAGGTCATCGGTTCCGAAGTAGTGGTATGCGTCCATGCTCACGATGACATCGAAGAACGCTTCGGCGAAGGGCAGGCTGTGGGCTTCCGCGTGGATGGGAAATACGGAATCTTCGAGACCGGCTTCTTTGGCTCGCTCCCAGTTTTGGCTCGCCGGGACCCAGAGGTCTGTCGCCCATACCTGCATATCGAACTCCTTGGCCAGAAAAATGGAACTGATGGCCTTACCGCAGCCGAGATCGAGGACACGCATCCCGGGCTGGAGGTCCATCGCCTGGCTCAAGTACTCGGTCAGCCACAGGACGTTGGGTCCCATCATGTTGTCGAGGGTCCAAGCAACGTCGTATTTCGCCGACCTGGGGAACTCGTCGAGCTTGAAAGCCCTTGTCAGCTCTGCCTTGGTGCGAGTCATTGTTCACTTCCCTTTACCGTCGCTTGATGTCTCATTCGCCGCCCGCCGCCTTCGCTTCCCCGCTTGGTTCATGGAGGGTCGGCGCGCCCCGGGTCGGGCGACCACAAGGGTCGCACCTACGGGTTTCATCAAGCTATTCAACGGGTTGTGGATCTGTTCGGTGGACGTCCGATCAGTTCTTTCGCTCCGGTGCAGTCACTACCACCGTCAAAAAGCGTCCGCCTTCGTGAGAATGTTCCCGCAATCCTCAACGACCGCATTGGCCAAATCACGCGCAAATGCCTTCTCGATCTCGTAGTCGGCGTCCCGTCGTCGAAGGCGGCACCGATCTAGCATTCCGGCCAATTCCCGAAGCGGTCGTGCGTTACCCATCTGGCCGAGCGCATCAACCACTCCTGCGTGCGCGGAACCAACTTGGTCCAGCGCCAAGCCTTCGTCATGCGCCAAACGCCTGCACCGATGGTAAACGGCGTAGTACGCCCTACTCGCGGCGTTGCGCCAATCCACTTGGCAGCCGCCTCGCAGCAGCACGGAAGCGGCTGTCAAGATCTTCTTAGGCGTTTCGGACATCCGCTACCCACGAACCCTCCGAGAAACGCCCGACCGGGATCCGCTTCCAAGTCCTCGCGGTCGACGGTCTCGCTCGTTAGCGCCCAATTCAGGTTCGATGCAACCTTCGGCGAACAACGCACATAACGGTCGTACAGGAACGCCCCCGCACCGTCCCGCCGAAGCTCCAAGCCCACCGTGCTCGCTTCTGCTTCCCGCTGAACCTTCGTCATCAACTCGATCACGGCAGCCGCGCCTGCTTCGGTCATGGTCCCGGACTGCGCTGCTGCGGAAAGCTGCCGCACTTCGTCGCGCCACCGGTAGGCACCCTCCACGTTCAGGCGTTCTCGTCGACGACACAGCCTTTCTGCCTCCAGAAACCTCCCCGATTCCAACGCCGCATCTGCCGCGCGATCCGTCAAAAGGAAACAGGACATGACGCGCGAACCGATACATCCGGGAGAGACGCTGCGGGATGACCTTGAAGCGCTCGGCATGAGCGCGGCGGAGCTGGCGCGGCGGATCGAAGTGCCGGCGAACCGGATCACGCAGATCCTGAACGGCCAGCGTGCCGTTACGGGAGACACTGCGCTGCGTCTGGGACGGTTCTTCGGAACATCGGGGGAGTTCTGGCTCAACCTGCAGAAGCTCTACGAGTTGAGGCGCGCGGAACGCGATCACGGCAACGAGATCGGACTTCTGCCATCACTCGCAAGCCTCAAGGATCCCCATCCACAAGGAGTGCCTTCTCCAGGAAACTGACGATCTGTTCGGCCGGCTCGACGACGGAGAGCCTGATCGTCGAATGAATCGTGGAACATCGCCGCTTCCATCTTCATCCTGCCCTTTACCCAACCCTGAACCGCAGATTCCGTACGCTGGTGGCGGCTCGCCGGCGTGCCACCGCATGGCGAGGCGTGTTCAGAGTCCACGTGCAACGTTCTGACGCAATCAACCGTGGGGCGAACTGTCGCGAAGACGCGCGATCAGTTCTTCGCCCGCAGCGCAGTCGATGATCAAATCACCCACAGCGGCGAGTCCTTCGGAATCGGCGATGTCGGCCAGCAGTGCCGCAAGCCGCTCCGCCGTGCGCGGGTCGAACTTGCGCGCAGCTTGACGGCGCAGCAGGTCCCGCTCGGCGGCAAGGCCCTGCTCGATGCCTTGCTCGATGCCCTCGGCACGGTACTTTTGCTGATAGGCCCGACCCCGCGCCGCGAAGTAGTCCTCCAGTTCGCCGGATTCGTGCAGCCTGTCCACTACCGCCATGTCGTCAGCCCCCAAATTGAAGTTCATTAGCTGCGCCGTTCGCTGTGCCCACAACAGCACGATCTCCAAGAGCGGCCTTAGGTCCGGATCATCGAGCAGCTCCCGCAACTTCGCCGCGTCCACCGGCAGGCTTTCAATGGTCGGGTTGCAGATTCCGGCCAGCAACGCTGCAGCATTGTCGCGCGGAAGATCGTTGACCGCTACCCGCATCGTGTCAAGGGTGAGGTACCCGTCGCCGGTGAATAGCTCGCTCGTCCGTGATGTCAGGTCTGGCTCGGCTTGCAGGGGCGCAGACGGGGTGACCAGATCGATCACGCGTCGCGCGGCTGTCCAGCGCGTCTTTCCCGTGTAGATCACGATGGGCAGCACCGGCGCGAGACGATCCCGGGCGCCGAATCGTGTGCCGCGCCACAGCTCCATGTGATGGTTGTCCACGTAGTTGCGCACGCGAAGCGCCATGAGATGGTCCACTGTGCCCTGCACTTCGATCATCAGGATCAGGTGCAGCCAGCCGGACTCGGACTCGCCTGCCGGACGGTCCCGGAAGGGCACCCGCCAGACGATGTCGTTGGCGTAGGAGCGTTTTCGAGCGGACGGACCCGACGTCGACTGTTCCTGCACGCGAAGCAGTTTCGAGAAGTCGAGCGCCTCGACCAGTTCTCGTCCGCCAGGCAAACCGGCCACGAACCACCGCAGAAGTTCCTCCACCATGAACCCATAGGCGAAGATGTCCTTGAACGTCGGGTCCTGTCTCATGGCATGCAAGGTTAAGGATCACGAGCAAGGCCGACTGCCGGATGTCGGCTACAAAGGCTGTGAGAAATGCGCCCGCCGACGGGTAAGACATTTGCCATGCCTATTGCATGGCCCGCCAAGAAGTGAATAGTCGGGGCCACGCTGTCGTCGTTGCGTGGGCTGGGCTGTGTCGACGCCCATCGGCGGTCGGGATTGCTTGAGGGCCGGGCGCGACCTCATCGATCCCGCAGCTAAGGGAACCGGTCCTTGACACATACGAGCTTTGTCTAACTAATCACGATTTGTAGTACCAAGTAAGACAATCTAGTGACATTGAACATGGTTACAGAAATCAAAGTCGCAGACGAAGTCTGGCTCGCGGCCGCATCCCTGCACCGTCGGCATCCGGATCGAACGGACTTCGGGATCGACGAGATATTGGCCGAAGCCGCGTCAGCCAATCTGACCGGCAAGCCCCTGCGGCCCGGCTTCAAGGTTCACGTCTACCAGCACTGCATCGCCACCAAGCCGCCGAATCCGGGTCGGTACCGCATGCTCGTCGAGACCGCGCCACGCCGACGGCGCCTCTTTCGACCCGGCGACCCATGTCACCGACAGCGCGCGAACGGCAAGGATGTCCCTGCGCGCGACGCCGTCCCGGCGCAGCACCGCGACCTCATCGATTGGTACCACCGGGAATACTCGGACTCGAACGGCGAAACGGACGACCCCGTCTTGGCTCTACGCGGTCTCGGCAAGGAGATCTGGACCGGCGAAGACGCCGATGCCTACGTTCGCCGCCAGCGGGCCGGTTGGCAATGAGCCGGATATTCTGGGACACGAACCTGTTCGTGTACCTGCTCGAGGACAAGGGCGAGCTCACCGAGCGGGTCGTGGCGCTGCGCCAGCGCATGGTCGAACGCAGCGACGAATTGCTGACGTCGACGCTGACGCTCAGCGAGATTCTCGTCAGGCCCGTTGAGGTGGGCGACGAAACCCTCGCCCGCCGCTACGAACAGTCGATCACCGCCGCCGCAACGGTGCTGCCGTTCGATCGGGCCGCCGCGGCTGCGTTCGCGGGGATCCGCCGCGACCGGTCGATCGCCCCGCCCGACGCGATCCGGCTCGCGTGTGCGTCGGTGGCCGGGGTCGACATGTTCATCACGAACGACCACCGCCTTAGCCGCCAGATCGTGCCCGGCATCCATTTCATCCAGTCGTTCGCGAACGCGGCGCTCTGAGTAGGAGAACAACATCGACCGTTTCGCAACCGACCCGACTACCGGTCGCGCCCTGGGGGATTTGCGATGAGTGCCAACTTGGACTGCGCAAAGCTCGGCTTGGCGAATCGGACGCTGCGAACGACCGGTCGCGGCAAGCATGTTGGCGGATTCAGCTACTACCATGTCGACCTGGTCGTGCAGGTACCGGCGGCCTGGGAGTTCGTGCAGAAGACGCGGGGACGGTTCAAGCCGCGCAGCAACTTCAACGTCGTCAGGCTCTCGCATTCGCGGCTCAGTTTCCTGCTCTACGAGCGATTCTCCGTGGCGTTTCCCGCACTTCGGACGTCTCTTTTCTGCGACCTCGCGAGCGGGGCGAGCCGTTTCACCGACTTCTCCCGGCGCCCGAATCCGCCCATCCTGCACCGCAAGGAACTGCTTTTGCCGGCCGACGATCCGCTGGTGCCGGGGGCGGTTCGGTTGACTCAACGGCTTGAGGGTTTGGGGGCGTTCCGAGGCGTGAAGACGATCGGCACCCGGGAAGGCTGGCGGTCGAGGCTGGCGGCGTTGGGCCTGACCTTCGAGGAAATCGAGAGTTGGTGTCTGGGGCCGGATACGCACTAGGATTCGCATGTCGCGGCCACAGCGACCCAACACAATGTGGGATGTCGAACGAACACGGCTAACCCGCGCCGTAGGGGACGGGCTTGTCCCGTCCCGCGCCGAAACCCCGATGCCGTCCCGGGCGACGACAAGCGTCGCCCCTACGGCCAATGCGCGACGCCGGTCATCGTCCGTCGGGGACGGGCTTGTCCCGTCCCGCCGTTGTAGGGGACGGGGCTTGTCCCGTTCCGTCGTTCAGAAAGCGGCACGGGCGACCGCGCGCCCTGACGGGCGCGTTAGGGTCGCCCCAACGGGTCGGTTCAACGCGACATCGCAACGGGTATGACCTCGACAATCGAGCGACGACGGACGGCGCTGCGGCGCTCGGGGCTGTCTTCGCCGATGCAGCACCTGCTCCGGTTCGGCTTCCTCGACCGCACCCGAACGCTCTTCGACTACGGCTGCGGCCGGGGCGACGACCTGCGGCTGCTTGCCGAGATGAAGGTGCCCGCGATCGGCTGGGATCCGGTCTTCCGCCCGGACGTCGAACGGCAGCCGGCGGACATCGTCAACCTCGGTTTCGTACTGAACGTCATCGAGGATACCGGCGAGAGACGGGAGACGCTCAAGGCTGCGTTCGCGCTGGCGCGCAAGGTTCTGATCGTCAGCGTCATGCTGGGCTACCAGAGCAAGCGGGAGCAGTTCGCCGCCTTTGAGGACGGCGTGCGGACGCAACGCAACACCTTCCAGAAGTACTACGTGCAGGACGAGTTCCGGTCCTACGTGGAGAAGACGCTCGGCGCGAACGCCATTCCCATCGCGGCGGGCATTTGTCTCGTGTTCAAGGACGCCGTGGAGGAGCAGTTGTTCCTGCTCGCCCGGCAGCAGGTGAGGCGGGAGTGGCGGCTTTTGAGGCGGGAACCCGACGGCGCGGCCGTCGCGTCGTTGATCGAAGACCACAAGGAACAGATCGACGCCTACTGGCTGCGGGCGCTCGAACTCGGCCGTCCCGCCGCGCCGGAGGAGTGTCCACAGGCCCAGTCGCTGATCCGGCTGGTGGGTTCCTGGCGGCGGGTGCACAAGTGGGTCGGCCGGTTCTTCAATCCGGAGGAGTTCGAGGCCGCGGCCATCGGGCGGCAGGAGGACCTGCTCGTCTACTTCGCTCTCGGCCACTTCGGCCGGCGGCGACCGGTCAGCGAGTTGCCCGACCGGCTGCAACGGGATGTGCAGTTCTTCTTCGGCAGCATCACCAAGGCGCGGAACGCCGGGAAACGGGCGCTGTTCGCGACGGGCGACAGTGCCCGGCTTGAGGAAGCTGCCGCCTTCTGCCATGACGAACTCGGCGTCGGCGTCCTGAACGACGATCACGACCTGACGTTCCACCAGTCCGTTCTGGGCGAGTGCCTGCCGCTCATCCGGATCTACGTGGGATGTGCCTTGCAGCTCTTCGGGGACGCCGGATCGGTCGACCTGATCAAGGTGCATCTGCAGTCCGGAAAGGTGACGTTCCTGGTGTACGACGACTTCGAGGGGTCGGCCACGCCTCGGCTGATCGAGCGGATCAAGGTCGACCTGCCGCGGCTTCGGGTGGATTTCTTCGACTATGTGGGGGAGTACGAGCCGCAGCCGCTCGGCGAAGACCGAGAAGGGTTCTACCAGCGGTGATTGCCTACTTCGCCCAACGCGCTATGGATCCGCCTAAGAATGATCTACCTAGACCTCAATCCAGGCCATCCAAGGAATCCCGACACGAGTCGCGTCAATCTGTCGGGATTCGTCACTTTGATTGATGTATCAAGAAGAATCCCGACACTAATTCTCCAGTTTTGTCGGGATTCAATCTACAAGTTTGACTAAATGACATAATCCCGACACAATCTGCTCCGCAAACGATTCCCCGTTGGCAGGGTGGTGGAGGCAGTGGCCGTGGTTCACGCAGCTAATATCAATGTACGCGGACTGATGAAACAGGCCGTTCAAGTGATGCGACGTTCGGTTGCGGAATCCCGCGCCGACGGAAAGGCGAGCCCCTTGATGGGTGCGGTGCTTTGGGAGCCCGACTGTCGCGTGGAAACCGCCTACCGGGGAGAGTTCCGCGACGGCGACCATGCCGAATACACCCTGCTGGAACGAAAGAAACAAGCTGCGAGGTTGGACGAGGCGGTCCTGTTCGTCACCTTGGAGCCGTGCGCGCCCGGGGCTCGGCAGTATCCGAAGCTGAGTTGCGCGGAGCGGATTGTCCTTGCGCGCATCAAGGAGGTGTGGGTGGGCATCGAGAATCCTGATCCCACCGTGGACCGCAAGGGCATTCGGTATCTGCAGGAGAACGGCGTAGCGGTGCATATGTTCGACTTGGACCTGCAACGCGAGATCAGGGAGGCGAACAAGCCGTTTCTTGAGCAGGCACTGGCGCGGGCGGAAGCCGAAGAACAAGAGGAGCCGGTAGAGACCCCGTCGCTCTCCAGTCTGGAACGCGCAATCCCGTCGGTCGATCTCCGCGACTTTTCTTCAGAGGCGTTGGAGCGATACCGGGAGACGGCCAACATCGACGACCCAGCGGACTCCGCAGCCTTCGTCCGTCGTCTATTGCATCTCGGACTACTCGAAGAAGGTTCCGACGGGCGCGCCGTGCCCACGGGATTCGGATTGCTTCTGTTCGGTCGGGAGCCTCGGCCAGCCCTTCCCCAGGCCGGTCTGCTTGCGACCATCCATCTCGACGACGGGAGGGAAGAGGTCCGCGATTTCGATGGTCCTCAAGTGTTCGCGCCTGAACAGGCACTGCAATGGCTCCGGGACCGATTGCCCAACCCCATCGACCGTTCGGACGCTCGACGCCTGGAAGTCAACAAAAGGCTCTGGGAGATGGTCAGGGAAGCGGTGGTCAACGCGCTCATCCACCGCGACTACTCCATCAAGGGCGCCAAGTGCCAATTGATCGCCACCAAAGACACGATCAACGTCATGAGCCCAGGCGAACCCGTAGAGCCCATCACACTGGAACAGATGCGTTCGTTGAACGCGCCGATGCTGAGTCGCAATCCCGTTCTCCACTACATCTTCTCCCGCATGGAACTGGCGGAAGAGCGGGGATTGGGGCTCAAGTCCCTGCGCGACGGCGCAGAGTCCGCCGGGCTGCCGCTGCCGCGGTACAAGTGGGTGCCACCATACCTGTCGTTGACGATCTATCGGAACGCTGCGGCATTGGCAGCGGATTTGGCGGGTTCCGCCGAGTCAGAGCGTCTCACGGGGGATAGGAAAACCGTGTGGGAGATCGCCTCGGCGCGGGACAAGATAACGACGCGCGAACTGATCGAACGGACCGGCTACGACGAGCGGAAAGTCCAACGCATCCTAGCGGACTTGCGCGACGGCGGTCTCCTGCAGCGCACGGGGAACGGGCGCGCAACGCGATACGAGGTCTGCCAGACGGGAGGCCACTCGCATCCCCAATCCGGCTGAACGCGCCGACAATGGACATCAAGACCAGCATGACGCAGCCGCTCGAAATCGATGAACTGGCGTGCGGCACCGGCGTCGTCGGCATGACCCTGTGTCCGGGCAAGCGGGTGCAGAGCTACTTCGGCGGACATTGGGAACGGAATCTGGCGGCCGACATGCACCTCGTCGCGGATTGGGGTGCCACCATTGTGGTGACCCTCATGGAAGGCTTCGAACTCGAGGAGCTTGGCGTCGGGAACCTCGGGAACGTCGCGGAGGCCCTCGAGCTCGACTGGCATCACCTTCCGATCCCGGACATGCAGGTTCCGGACGAGCGCTTCGAACGGCGCTGGACCTATACGGGCCACGTGTTGCGGCGGAAACTCGCGTCGGGCGAGCGGGTGCTGCTGCACTGCCGCGGCGGTTTCGGACGAACCGGGACGATCGCCGCGCGTTTGGCCATCGAACTCGGCGCGGCACCGGACGCTGCGTTGCGTGCGGTGCGCGTGGCCCGCCCCGGTACCGTCGAAACGCCTTTGCAGGAGGCCTACGTCCGAGCCTGCCGGCCGAGCCAAGCCGACGACCCGCATGCGGAACGTGTCGTGGGCTGCTTGCTTGGCGGGGCGGTCGGCGATGCCCTGGGCTACGCGGTCGAGTTCAATTCGCGCCCGCAAATCCAACACCGATACGGCGGCGACGGTATCCGTCATCCCGAGTTCAACCGCGCCGGCGAGGCGGAGGTCTCCGACGACACCCAGATGACCCTGTTCACGGCTGACGGGTTGTTGCGGAGCCCGGCTCGCGCCGATCAAGTCGACCAGGACAAGATCCTTGATGCGGTTCGCGATGCCACGTTGGCGTGGTACGCGTTGCAGACCGGCAGGAGCCTGCCCAACGACATGCGGCATGGCCTGGGCAGGTACGCCACCCTCCTCGCCAAATCCCAAGCGCCCGGTACGACATGCATCACCGCCTGCGCCGCTGGCGCGACGGGTACGCCGGAGGATCCGATCAACGACTCGAAGGGATGCGGCGGCGTCATGCGTGTCGCGCCGGTCGGTCTGATCCGCGAACTGACGCCGACGCAAGCGTTCGATCTCGCCGCCCGCTCGGCGGCGCAGACGCACGGCCATCCATCCGGGTATCTGAGCGCGGGCGTCCTCGCGGCCCTCGTCAGCGGTCTGTGCGGTGGACTGGACCTCAACGCTGCGCTCGCCGATGCGCTCCGCCTTGCCAGTCGCCGGTCCCGGTGCGACGAGACGGTAGCGGCGGTCCGACATGCCGAGCAGTTGGCGGGATCGCACGGGAACGACCACCACGAAGCCATCGTTCAACTCGGCGAAGGTTGGGTTGGCGAGGAAGCGCTGGCCATCGGGTTGTATTCGGCCATGGTCGCCTCGGATTTCCGCGAAGCCGTCCGCATGGCCAGCAACCACGGTGGCGATAGCGACTCCACGGCGTCGATTCGCGGGGCAGATCCGTGGTGCCTGGAAGGGGCTGGAGGGCATTCCGAACGCGTGGATTCGACGCCTCGACGTGCTCGAGGCGCTACTCGATGTCGCTGGGCGGCTGATCGGCAGGCGTGCGTCCACGAACGGATCGATTCGGGTGACTGAAGGCGTTGACCTATAATCCCGAGCCGACCCGGCAACCAAGAGAACGGCTGATGTCCGAAGCAGCCATCGCATTTGAAGAGAACGCCGTCCGCGCCACGTTGGCCTACGCCACCGACGACGGCGACAAGTACTACTACGAAGTCGCCGTGCCCGAGGCAACGGGACGGAACATCGGCAGCGGCACCGCCAAGCACGAGATGGCGATCTTTGATGCACGGGAGTGGCCGGAGCGGCTGACGCTCGACGCGCACGGCTTCGAACTCATGCGCGGACCGCTCCCGCCCATCGACTTTCTCGACGACGCGTGCGTCAAGCGTCTCTACTACCCGGCGATGGAGAAACTGGCCAAGGAGTGCACGGGAGCGGCGCGTATTCACATCTTCGATCACACGGTTCGACACGGCGACCCGGACGTTCGCCGCGAGATGCGGGTCAAACCGCCGGCGAGGGGCGTTCACAACGACTACACGCATTGGTCCGCGAGGAAGCGTATCCGCGACCTGCTGCCCGACGAAGCCGAGGCGTTGCTCGGCAGGCGGTTCGCCATCGTTCAGGCGTGGCGGGCCATCGGCCATCGGATCGAGTCTGATCCGATCACCGTCGCGGATGCCCGCACGGTGGACGAGTCCGACTTCGTTCCCGTACCCCGTACGGCACCGGGGCGTGTCGGCGAGACATGGCGGGCGCTTTACAACCCGGAGCACCGATTCTTCTACTACCCGTACCTGAGCCCCGACGAGGCGATCTTCTTCAAGGTCTACGATTCGGCCACCGACGGTCGGGCGCGATTCACGTTGCATACGGCGTTCGAGTTGCCGGATGCGGGTCCGAACGCGGCTCCGCGGCATAGCGTAGAGATGCGGTTGTTCGCGTTTTTCTAGCGCCACGTTCGTGTCGCTTCGACGTCGCGCGGGGTCGAAACGGTTAGCAAGTGAATACGCGGGAAGATCTCGAGACGCTGCTGCGCCGATTGCTCGGTACCGGACGCTTCGAGGGGTTCCCGCGACATCCGGACCACTTGGATAGCATCCTCGCCGTTGCCGCCAGCCAGTTGCACCGACGAAGGCCCTACGGGGAGCGGGAGGTCAACGAGGCGCTCAGCGAGTGGCTCCAATCCGTCAACTCGCCAGTCGATCACGTCACGCTGCGACGACGGATGGTCGACTGCGGGTTCCTCAAGCGAACCACCAATGGATCTCGGTACTTCCTGAACTATGGCCGGGTCGCGGGCGTGCTCGGCGATCCGGCCTTGGAAGTCGATGCGGGAGTCATCATCGACGATCTGCAACGCGAGCGGGAGGAACGCAAACGCGCTTCCATGGAACAAAGTCCGCAACCCGTTGAATAGATGGTCAAATCGTAGGGGCGACCCTTGTGGTCGCCCGTGCCGGACGTACGGCTCCAGTGCAACGGGACGGGACAAGCCCGTCCCCTACGACCGAGTCGGCCCGGCCCCTGGCGTGGAACCGTAACCGGCCGACCGTTCAGGCGGTCCTTAGTCCCGCATCGAGTCCTTCTAGTACCTCTGAAATGGAGGGGCCCCTCAACGACTGCTTGACCGCCGCATAGGCGGCGCCGTCAAGTTCCACCATTGCGCGGGCGCGTTTCTCCGCGGCTTCCAGGATCTCGTCGGCGGCAACCACTTCATCTAGGAATCCCGCGTCCGTGGCTTCCGTTGGCGAGAACATCGTCGCCGCGATCGTGGCACGGCTTAGGTAGCGCTTGGAGAGCCGTTCCTTGGCGAGCATCAGTCCGAAGGGCGGCAGGTTCATGCCGATGGCGGTCTCGTTCAGTTGGATGCGGAAGTCGCCGTCGGTGCCGAGGCGGTAGTCGCCCGTCAGGAGGCAGAACGCACCCAAGGCGACGGCGTGTCCGGTGGCGGCGATAACGAGCGGTTGGGGATGACCGTAGAGGCGCATCATCAACCGCGCGCCGCCGAGGGTCATCTCGCGCGTGGCTT
>JAPPND010000010.1 GCA_028818795.1 Gammaproteobacteria bacterium
GACGGCGACGATGTTGCGTGGCACGAGAACGCCGTAGCCTTAGCTGTGTGACCTTTTAGCTGTGCACTCCGCAGACTCCCGTGAAGAGGTTTCAGGGAGCTAGGTTGATACGACTAGCGCGGCCGTTCCCTCCCGGAAGTAAGGGCCTTGAAGCGGTCCATCTGCTTTATTCGGTCAGCTGCTCGCACGAAGCGGGTCCATGGTGGCTCGTGGGGAGTGCGCGCCCGTCTGCCAGCGGACCGACAGGGGGGAGCTTCTCAGAACGCTAGGTGGAACCGTTCAACGTTGCGTTGACCAGGCCTCGAAAACTCGGGCTCCGGTCGGCAATGGTTGGACCGTGAAGTGCTGATGCGATCTCCTCGGACACTCTGGCGGTATAGACCCTGTGGCCGAGGATCTGCTTCAAATGGCGCTTGGGATTCTCGATTTCGTCAGGTTTGGATGTGTCCACAGACCCAACCGACCCGCCCAGATAGTCCCTGAGATTCGCGGTGTCCCCGAAGTACCAGGCTTCAAGGTGCCATTGTGCGTAGGCGCACAGCACTCTCGCGCTAATGTCCGCGCCTAGGCGGCTTGGCAGGTCCTGTTCGAACGGACGCAATACACCCGGTGGTGCCCTGGCGTCCACATCCACTAGGACGATGATCTTGTCGGGTGGCGAACCTACGTCTTCATACCATGCAGCCTTGATGAGCTTTTCCGCCATCTGAACGTTCAGCGAGCCATTGCGGGGTGGAATCCTGACGTCCTCGGCGAAGACGCCCTCATCTTTGAGATGCGCGAGCAAGTGAGGCAGTGCCCGTCGCTCCGTTTCGCCGGATGCGACGACAACCACGTGTTTGTTCACTCAGTTGGCCCCGAACCCCTTGCTCTCGTAGAACTGCCCGAGCGTAAACCCCGAGGCATCCAAGGCGGACCGTATACTCCCGGCGTCGGTCGCTTCGTCAACCGTCGTGCCTTCCTCCTGCCTTCGCACCACTCTTACGGTGGCCGGTTCATCTAGGTAGTCGAGCAACAGCGGGGAATGGGTTGTCACCATGAACTGGACGCGGTCGCGTGCGTCGTTGAGGTGTTCGACGAAAGCCGATAGGGCCGACGGATGCACGTAGTTCTCCGGTTCCTCGATGCCGATCAAGTTGGCATTGGGCTCCGCGAGCAGGGCCGTCATCAAGGCCATAATGCGCAAGGTCCCGCTTGAAGCACCCATCTGATGGACCGGATACTGTAGGCCGGGTTCGCGCTGGACGAAGAAGAACCGGTCATCGGATTCGCGCGGTTCAATTTCGGCGGGTAGTCCTACGATCGCGCGCGTTGCCTCGACGATCCGTTTGAGAACTTCGGGCGAAGAGCGGTGCAGCGCATACAGAGTCGTACCCAGATTCCGGCCGTAGGGATCGAACTGAGTCGAGTCCAATCCCGTCCAGTCTCGGCGCAGAAGGAACGGATTGGGATCGAAGAACCCCCATCGCGTAACGAACTCGGCAATGGATCGGGCGGGGAAAGATGCATCGGCCGCCGCCGCAGCCAAGGCGCATGTGGTCTCTGCTTGTTTTAGGTCGACCCTGCCTTGCTCGCCGGACCACCACCAGCCGCCGCCACCATTCGCAGTCAGCAGAGTCGACGGAGGCCTGCCGTCCTGAAGCTCGTGTACGTGCTCTTCGACGTGGAAGTCGTAACCTTCTCTGACGAGGCGTATGGACCACTCGTAGGTTTGGTGACCGTCATGGAGGTGAACACCAAGTCCTATCGAATCGGCTTCGTCTCCCTTCCAGGCGAGATTGATGATGCCGCCGCGCGTGTAGACCGGACCATGGAAGTCTCGCGCCTGGACCCCGTCGTGCAAGAACCGCAACGCGTCGAGTACTGTACTTTTGCCCGCCGCATTGGCACCAATGAATAGGTTGAGGTCGCCGAGCTCGATAGACCCCTGATGCAGGCTCCGGTAGTTGTTGGCTTCGAGCTTCAGGAGTCTCATCTGGTGCGGTTCGCCTGTCCAACCGCCTTCCGTCGAACTATTGACGACGACGCGTATGCAACGCTAGTGGATGACGTGTTCCACCGGTGCCGGTTGTGGGGCCACTTCGGCACCGAAATACACGACTCGCGTGAGCCAGGTGTAGTCGGCCTCCCAGGCCATCAGTCCAACGAGCACCATGAGCACGCCCGGTGGCAACAGCAGGGCGTAGATCAGCGCCAGCCGCTCCCACTTCAAGTGCATGAAGACGGCGACGATGTAGCCGGCCTTCAGGAACATGAAGACGAGGATCAGCGCCCAGCGCAGTTCCATGGTGCCGACGTCGTAGCCGACCTGGAAGAAGTCGATGAGGTAGGAACCCGCGCTGATGACGAACAGCAGGCCCCAGATCCAGAAATACAGGGCGAGCGGATGCTGCTGGCCGACGTCCGATGACACGTGACTTACCTCAACCTACCAAAGATAGAAGAACGCGAAGATGAACACCCAGACGAGGTCGACGAAGTGCCAGTAGAGCCCCGTGATCTCGACAATCTCGAAGTTGGTGTTGTCGTATTTGCCCCGCCAGACGCGGTACGAAATTATGCTGAGGTACACGACGCCTGCCGACACGTGCAGGCCGTGGAAGCCCGTGATCATGAAGAAGCAGGAGCCGAACTGGGCCGCCCCCCAGGGATTTCCCCAGGGCCGGACGCCCTCGGAGATCAGCTTGTACCACTCGAAGGCCTGCATGCCGACGAACACCGCGCCGAAGAACGCGGTGGCGAGCATGAAGATGACGGCTTTCTTCTTGTCCCGCCGGTAGCCGTAGTTCACCGCCAGCGCCATGGTGCCGCTCGACGTGATGAGATCGAAGGTCATGATGGCGATGAGCAACAGCGGCACGGTGGTGCCGAACAGGGTGAGCGAGAACACCTCGCTGGGATTTGGCCACGCCTCCGCCGTGGTCGCGCGGACGGTCATGTAGCTCGTCAGAAAGATCCCGAAGATGAACGTGTCCGAGAGCAGGAAGATCCACATCATCGCCTTCCCCCAGGGCACGCCCTTGAAGGTGGTGACGTCCGAGGACCAGTCCTTGGCGATCGACGCCAGGCCGGTGGATTCCGCCGCTGCTTCGGCCATGTAGGTTCCTTAGCTCCTGTCTTGTCTGGGTGGCTAGGCTTGCGCCTTGCGCGGGACGTCCTGCGGGATGAAGTCCGTCTCCTCGCCCGGCACGCTGTAGTCGTACGCCCAGCGATGCACGGTGGGCAGCTGTTCGCCCCAGTTGCCGTGCACGGGCGGGGTCTGCGGGGTGCGCCATTCCAGGCTGTTCGCCTCCCAGGGGTTGTCGCCCGCCTCCCTGCCGCGCCGATAGCTGACGATCAGGTTGTAGATGAACAGGAACTGCGCGATGCCCACGATGTAGGCGGTGATCGTGATGCTCTGGTTCAGAATGTCCATGCTCTGCGTCAGGATCGCCGACTCGCCGACGTTGTACTCGTAGTAGCGGCGCGGAATCGCCAGGAAGTGCATCGGGAAGTAGATGGCGTAGGTGCCGATGAAGGTGATCCAGAAGTGGATCCGGCCGATGGTGTCGTTGAGCATCCGCCCGGTGATCTTGGGGTACCAGTGGTAGATGCCGCCGAAGATGACGAGGATCGGCGCGACGCCCATCACCATGTGGAAGTGGGCGACCACGAAGTAGGTGTCCGACAGGGGCACGTCGACGATCACGTTGCCGAGGAAGAGGCCGGTCAAACCGCCCACCACGAAGGTGAGCACGAAGGCGATGGCGAACAGCATCGGCACCGTGAAGCGGATGTTGGCCCGCCACAGGGTGAGGGTCCAGTTGTAGACCTTGATGGCCGTCGGCACCGCGATGATGAGCGTCGTGGTGGCGAAGAAGAAGCCGAAGTAGGGGTGCATTCCGGCCACGTACATGTGGTGCGCCCAGACGATGAACGACAGCCCGCCAATGGCGACGATGGCCCAGACCATCAGCCGGTAGCCGAAGATGTTCTTGCGGGCGTGCACCGAGATGAGATCGGAGACGACGCCGAACGCGGGCAGCGCGACGATGTAGACCTCCGGATGGCCGAAGAACCAGAACAGATGCTGGAACAGCAGTGGACTGCCACCCTCGTATTCGTGGTCCGCCCCGGCCGTGCTGATCGCGGGCATGAAGAAACTCGTGCCGAGTACGTTGTCCAGCGTCATCATGATCGCGCTGACGAACAACGCCGGAAAGGCCAGCAGGCCAAGCACGGTGGCCATGCCGATGCCCCAGATGGACAGCGGCATGCGCATCATCGTCATGCCCCGGGTACGCGCCTGCAGGATCGTGGTGATGTAGTTGAGGCCGCCCATGGTGAAGGCGACGATGAAGACCGCCAGCGACGCCAGCATGGTCAGGATTCCCCAGTCGGCCCCGGGCGTGCCGCTCAGGATGGCCTGGGGCGGGTACAGCGTCCAGCCTGCCCCGGTCGGGCCTTCCATGCCGGGCCAATAGCCGAGCATCAGGATGATCACGCTGGCGAAGTAGACGTGGTAGCTGATCATGTTGACGAACGGGAACACCATGTCCCGGGCACCGAGCATCAGCGGCACCAGGTAGTTGCCGAAGCTGCCGAGCAGGAACGCCGTGAGCAGGTAGATCACCATGATCATGCCGTGCATGGTGACCGACTGGTAGTAGATGTCCGGCGTGATCCACTCGAACATGCCCGGGAAGCCGATCTGCGTGCGCATGATCCAGGACAGGACCAGCGCCACGAGTCCCACGGCGACGGCCGTGATCCCGTACTGGACCGCGATCACCTTGTGGTCCTGGCTGAACCAGTACTTGGTGATCCAGGAGTGCGGATCGTGAAGCGGGATCGCTTCCTGATACGGTATTTCTGCCTGTGCCATCGGTCTCTCCGTAAGGGGTCCGAGCCTTTAAGGGTCTAGTTTACGTCAATGTCCGTTCGGCCACCGCCGGTCAGGTGCCGTCGGCCGCGTCTTCGGGGGCGTCGACGGACTCCTTCAAGAGCGCGATCAACGCCTGGATCTCGTCTTCGGTCACGGTCGCCTCGTCGTAGGCGATCATGGCTGGCGAGAACCCCTCCACGATCTTCACGGCGGGTTCGCGGATCGATTCGACGAAGTAGGCCTCGTCCACGGTAGCGGTGGTGCCGTCCGCCAGGTTTCGCGTGGTATTCCACAGGTTGAGCCAAGTGGGCCCCACCACGGCCGATCCATCCAGCGAGTGGCACGCGTTGCAGCCTTCCGCCGCCCAGATTTCCCGACCGCGTTTCGCTTCCGGGCTCATCGCATCGAGCGCGGTGGCTGCCTGCACGTCCGCCCAGGTGGGCTGCGTATCGAGCCAGGACTGGAAGTCGTCTTGCGTGTCCACCTTCACCCAGCCGCGCATGGTGTAGTGGCCCCTGCCGCAGAGTTCGGCGCAGACGACTTCGTAGGGCTCTTGCTGGATGCGGGTGGGCGTGAACCAGAAATAGGTGACCATCCCCGGCACGGCATCCATCTTGGCGCGGAACTCCGGCACCCAGAAGTCGTGCAGCACGTCGTTCGAGCGCAACAGGACCTTGTAGGCCTGGTCGACGGGGAGATGCAGCGTATTGCCCTGGACCAGCACGTCGTCCTCGCCGTTGGGATCCGCCGTGTTCATGCCGAAGCTGTTGTCCGCGTCGATGTTGTCGACGTGGACGGTGCCGAACTTGCCGTCCTCGCCGGGGAAGCGGAACGCCCAGCCCCACTGCTTGGACAGCACCTCGACCTCCTGGACGTCGTCGGGCGGATTGACGAAATCGTTCCAGACGATTAGCCCCGGTGCCAGCATGGCCACCACGCCGATCGTCGTCACGATGGTCAGCCACCACTCCAGACGGGGATTCTCCGGTTCGTAGTCGGCGCGGGCGTCCGCGCGGTAGCGGAACTTCCACGTCGTGTAGACCATGAACAGGCCGATCAGCACGAACACGATGCCGCAGATCCAGAAGGTGAGGATCACCGTGAAGTCGATGTAGCCCCAGTTCGAGGCGATCTCGGTGAACTGCCACGGGCTGAAGAAGGACAACAACACCGAGACGATGACGATGATGAGGAGAAAGATCGCTACCGCCATGTTGCCCCTGTTCCGATTCGACTGTTCCTAGTTAGGGCGTGCGCGGCGCATGCAACACGCTCGCCGTGTCCGCCGGCGTGCGACCACGCCCTTACGGCGCGCCCCTGCTCCGTTGTTCAGCACCGTGATTGACTGCTTCCCAAAAACGATCCTCCCGCTGATCGTTGTAGAGGATCCGGGAAGACGGCGAGAATTGTCCGATAAAGACGACGATGGATCAAGCGAAGCGTGGGGCAGGGTCATTTCACGCTACGGATCCTCGCTTCGCGGAGACTCGTGTACGGAACACAGGTGGTAGTTCCCACCTCCTTGTTCCACCGCCAGGCACCCCTCGTCGGTCAAGGCGACCGCGCGGCGGACAGGTTGGTCACGTGGCCGCCGGGACTCTCGAGCAGGTTCATGACCACCACCGGGCGATCGGCTTCGATGAGCAGCCGCCACTTGCCCTGGCCGTCGCCGAGCATGTCTTCCAGGCCGGGTTCGGTCGCGGCGGTCGAAGCGGCGGTGAACTCCCTGGCAGCCCCGGCCGGTACTTCGGCCCGGAACGGTTCCCCGCGTTCCGAGCCCGCGTCGTCGATGCCCGTGATGGCGATCTGCGCATCGTCGGGCCCAGGATTGACGATGCGCAGGCGGCTGACCTGGTCGGCATTGCTCGCCGGATTGAAGATCGCCACGCGATGGCGCAGGGCGCGACGCGGTGCCGTGCGGTACATGGATGTCACGAATCCGTCTGCCGTGCGGATGTAGGCGACGGCGTCGAACGCCAGGTCGCCGGATAGGGCCAGCCGCCAGGCGCCGCTGCCTGTGCCGACGCCCCCCGACAGGCCCTTCGCGTCGTTCCCTTCCTCGAGGTCGCTGGAGTTGAACGCCGCCACCGCCCCCGCCTCGAGGCTAAGCACGAGGGGATCCGGCGCCATCCCCTCGTCGTCGACGGCCGCGATTCGCACTTCGCCGCGCTGGGTCGAACGATTGATCACACGCAGGAACCCCTGCCGCCGGTGCGGATCCGTCGCCGCAGGGAAGTACCAAGCGTGCTGCCCCTGACCCGGGGTCCGGCGCGGCACGCCGGATAGGTTCGCGAGATGTCCTGTCGGCGTCTCGAGTACGCTTTGCACCACGACGGGACGATCCGCAGTGACGGTCAGCCGCCATTTGCCTATGCCGTCGCCGAGGCTGCCGTCGAGGCCTTTGCCGGTTTCCATGTCCGCCGCCGCCAGCCGCGCCACGCCGCCAGCCGGCACTCGGACCTCGACGCCTTCGCCGGGCTCGGTGCCCGCGTCGTCGATGCCCTGGATCGACACCGTGGCGTCTTCGTCGCCCGGGTTGACGATGCGCAGCACGCTCGCCTGCCTCGCGTTGCTGCCCGGGTTGAAGAACGCGACGCGATGGGCTTCTCCCAAGACGGGCGCGACGCCATCCATGGCCGTAAGGAACCCGTTCTCGGCGCGCAGGTAGGAGCGCACCTCGACGTCGAGGTCGGTGGTCAGATCGAGCCGCCAATCGCCCTGGCCGCTACCGGCGGCGCCGGACAACCCCTTATCGGAATTGCCCGCTTCGAGGTCGGTCGAGTTGAACTGCGCGGCGACCCTCGGACCGACCGCCAGTGTCACCGGCGGGGCTTGCGCACCGTCCTCGTCGGTGGCTTGGATCGTCACCGTGCCGGCCACCGACGACCGGTTCACAACGCGGACGAATCCCTCGCGTCGGGGCGCATCCGACGCTGCCGGAAAGAGCCAGACGCGGTGCGCGCCGGTGACGTCGACCGGGAACGGAAAGGTCGCTGTTGCGCCCTCCGGTTCGCTCGCGGTCACCAGCACGGTGGCATTGCCGGGCGCGACGGCCGACAGGCTGAGCGAGTCGCCGGTCACCGAGACCGCCGCCACCTCCGGTTCGAGGGACACCGCCGAGAAGGCCAGCGTCCGCGCGGCCGCGTCGTGGAACGCAGCCGCCAAGGGAATCGTCGGCCGCTCCCCCACGGCAAGCGATTGCGCATCGATCGGGGTCGCGACCTCGGGGCCGCCGCTGCCCGTCGTCACGGACTTCAGGGACAGGGAGAGCGCCGCCATCCGTCTCTCCGAGAACTTGCCCTCCCCGCGGATGCTCTCGATGACCCCCTGGGGGTTCGTCGGTGGATTGTTGAGCGAGAACTCCGTGCCGTCCTCCGTGCCGGCGTCCCAGGGATACAGGGAGAGCGTCGCGCTCGGTCGCCACTCGCCGGCGGCATCGAGCAGCGAGAGGCCTGAGATCCCGACGAACCAGTCCGGGCTCGGTGCGATCATCGTGACCAGCGTCACGCGGGGATGGTCGGTCGACAGAGCCGTTGCCGCCAACATCTCGGTTTCCTCGGGGCCCAGATTGCCGAGCCCGGCGAGGACGCTGCTCGCATCCGTGCCGGCGGCGTTTATTTCCTGTCGCAGCGCGCCGGTGCGGCCTAGCTCCGCCATCGACTCGACACCGGCGCTGGCCATCTCGCCGCTGTCGAGAAAGACGACGGAGTCGTTGTGCACGGCACCGATCAGCGGCGAGAAGTGGGCGGTCGCCGGCAGCCCGTCTGGGGTCGACTCCGTGGTCCAGGTGCCGGTGAAGATGATGTCGTAGTTGGCCTCGGAGCGGTCGGCCGCCGTGGGGTCGGGTGGCGACGGGGTCAGCGAGTCCTCGCCGTGCTCGTCCGCGTCCGCCACGGACAGCATGCTGCAAACGACGAACGCGGTGATTGGCGCCGCCAGCCCTTGTCTGTGGATCGTGCTCATCGCCACCGTTTCCTTCGCCCGGTCGGCGAATTTGATGCCCTCGTGCCCACCAAGTCAATTGGGCCAACCGCGTTGCGGCACAATGTTCATGGCATGAACGTAGACTGCGCTGGTTGCTGCGAAAGCCGGAACTACATGACCGACATCACGCGCAAACTGGTGGCGGAGGCACTCGGCACCCTGATGCTCCTGGCCACCGTGATCGGCTCCGGGATCATGGCCGAGAGCCTGGCCGGCGGAAACGACGCCGTCGCCCTGCTCGGCAACACGCTCGCCACGGGTGCGATCCTCGCCGTGCTCATCACCATGTTCGGTCCCATCTCGGGCGCGCATTTCAACCCGGCGGTCACGGTGGCCTTCCTGGTTCGCCGGGAAATCGGCGGCGGTATGGCATTCGCGTACATCGGCGTTCAGATTGCGGGTGGCCTGGCGGGCGCTGCGTTGGCCCACGCGATGTTCGATATGGACTTGGTGCAGGTTTCGACGAAAGCGAGAACGGGAGTCGGACAATGGCTGGCGGAAGGTGTGGCGACCTTCGGGTTGGTGGCGACCATTCTCGCAACCCTGAAAGCACGGTCGACTGCGGTTGCCGCCATGGTCGGCCTCTATATCAGCGCCGGCTACTGGTTCACCGCGTCCACGTCCTTCGCCAACCCGGCCGTGACCATCGCCCGGTCGTTCACGGATACGTTCAGCGGCATAGCACCCGCCGACGCGCCGGCGTTTATCGCCGCGCAATTCGTGGGGGCTTTGGTCGCGGCCGGCCTGATGGCGTGGCTGCTCGGCGCGCAGCGGGACACCTGACGCTTTTTGCCAACGACGGTGACGGCGACGGTTGTAGGGGGGGGCTATCGCCCCGAAGGGCGCGCCCCGCCCGTATTGGGGAGACTGCAGAAAAAGGGACGGGACAAGCCCGTCCCTACGAATGCGGGACGGAGAGCGTCGTCCGTGGGTCCTCGCGCCAGATGTTAACATCCCGCCTTCAACCACGGAGGATCACCATGAAACACAGTCGATTCGCCCTGCTAGGCGTCCTATTGGGCCTTGCCCTTGGCGCGAACGCCGGCGAACTCAAGGTCGGCGACAAGGCCCCCGACTTCAATTTGCCGTCGACCCACGGCGGCACGTACCAACTCGGCGACAAGCCCGTGGTGCTCGCCTGGTTCCCGAAGGCGTACACCCGGGGTTGCACGGTCGAGTGCCAGTCCCTGGTGGAGAAGGGCCACCTGATCGAGGCGTTCGACGTCGACTACTTCATGGTCAGCTGCGATCCCATCGAGGACAACAAGGGGTTCGCGGCCAAACACCACGCGGAGTTCCCCATGCTGTCGGACCCCACCAAGGAGGTCGCCAAGGCCTACGGGGTGCTGAACGAAGGCTGGGGCGTACCCAACCGGCACAACTACTACATCGGCGCCGACGGCACCATCCTCGCCATCGACCGGAAGGTCAACCCGGCAACCGCCGCCGAGGACATCGCCGCCCGGTTGGCCGAGCTGGAAATCCCGAAGGTTCCCGAGGAAGCGGGAGAAACCGCCAGCGAGACCTGATCCGTTGAAGGCGGGCGCCATGCCCGCAGTTCTGGACGACCGCCATCGAATAGGAGAACGCCATGAAGGCCGTCATGGTCATGTACGACTCGCTGAACCGGCACATGCTGCCGAACTACGGCTGCGACTGGACCCTGGCGCCCAACTTCGTCCGTCTCGGCGAACGCGCGGTAACCTTCGACAACCACTACGTAGGTTCCATGCCCTGCATGCCGGCGCGGCGGGAACTGCATACCGGCCGGCATAACTTCCTGCACCGCTCCTGGGGACCGTTCGAGCCCTACGACGACTCCACGTTCACCATCCTCAAGCAGAACGGCGTCTACACGCATCTGGTATCCGACCACTACCACTACTGGGAGGACGGCGGCGCCACCTACCACCATCGCTATTCGAGCTGGGTGAACGTGCGTGGCCAGGAGGGCGATGCGTGGAAGGGCGAGGTGGCGGACCCCGAGATCCCGGAGCACCACGGCCGGATCGTGCGCCAGGACTGGATCAACCGGAAGTACATGGACCAGGAGCACCTGACGCCCCAGGCGCGGACCTTCGCCGAGGGGCTCGAGTTCCTGGAGACCAACCGCGACCAGGACAACTGGTACCTGCAGATCGAGACCTTCGACCCCCACGAGCCGTTCTTCACGCTCAAGCAGTGGAAGGATCGCTACAACTACGAGTGGGACGGCCCCCACTTCGACTGGCCCAAGTACGAGCGGGTCAGCGAGGATCCGGATGCGGTCGAGTACCTGCGCTATCAGTATGCGGCGCTCCTGACTCAATGCGACCACTACCTCGGCAAGGTCATCGACTTCATGGACGAGCACGACATGTGGCACGACACCATGCTGCTGGTGGTCACCGACCACGGCTTCCTGCTCGGCGAGCACGACTGGTGGGGCAAGGCGCGCATGCCCTGGTACAACGAGACCGCACATATCCCGTTCTTCGTCTGGGACCCGCGCACCGGGGTCAAGGGCGTTCACCGCCGTAGCCTCACCACCACCATCGACGTCGGCCCGACCCTGCTCGACTACTTCGGCATGACCCCGCTGCCGGACATGGACGGCAATCCGTTGCGCGCCACCGTCGAGGACGACACGAAGGTGCGCGACGTCGCGATCTACGGCATGTTCGGCGCCCACGTGAACATCACCGACGGCCGATACGTCTACATGCGCGGTCCGGCGGACGACAACCAGCCCCTCAACCAGTACACCCTGATGCCCACGCACATGAGAAGCCCGTTCTCGCCGCAGGAGCTTGCGGACATGCAGTGGAACGAACCCTTGGGCTTCACCAAGGGCTGCCCGGTGATGCGTATACCGTCGCGGGGCATGGGCCGGTTTGCCGAGGTCTTCAAGACGCAGCTCTTCGATCTCGCCACCGACCCGGGCCAGACCGACCCGATCGAGGACGCGGCCGTGGAGGCGCGCATGACGGCGGCGTTGGAGGAAGCTCTCGCCGAACACCAGGCGCCGGACGAACAGTACGAGCGGTTGGGGCTCGCGAGACCCTGAGTCCGAGCGGTGCCCCGAGTTTGGTTCGGCGGCTAACCGGTGACTGACATCCCGCTTGCAGGCGAACCTGGTCGCGCCGACGACCTGAACTTCCGTCGGGTCGTCCACATCTTTGTGCGCACGTGGCCCTTCATCCGGCCGGCCGTCAAGCATCTCGTGATCTTCGTCGCGGTGTCGGTGGCCATCGCGGTCTACAGCGCCGTACTGGTGTTCATCATCACTGGCCTGATGAACGGCGGCATCGTCGCGGGCAGGCCGTTGGGTCAACTCCATGTCGCCATCTACGGTCTGGATCCTGCTGTCTACGTGAACGTCGAGTCCCTGTCGGACGAAGCTCGGCTGTCCCTTTGCTGGCCGGTCATCCTGAGCACGATACCGCTCTTGCTGGTCGCCGTCGGCGGTGCCTTGGTCCTCCTCTACTACGGCATCTGGATCTTCCAGGGCATCAACCAGCGCATGCGCGTGACCTTGATCGACCGCCTGCAGGCGCAATCGCTCGCCTTCCATGCGTCCGCCCGGACCGGCGACGCCATCTACCGGGTCTACCAGGACAGCGCCATGGTGACCTCGATCATCCGGGCGATCTTCCTCGAGCCGCTGATGTTCACGGGGCGGCTGCTGTTCGGCGTCGCCGTCATCGCGGCATTCGACCCGTGGTTGGCGCTGATGCTCGCTGCAACGGTGTTTCCAATCCTCTACTTGGGGCTCAAATTCTCGTCGCGACTAAGGATCGCGTTCCGGCGTGCCCGGGAGACCAACAGCCGGCTGACGTCGTGGATCCAGGAAAGCGTACTCGGCGTGCGTGTCGTCAAGGCGACGCTGGGCGAGGCGGCGCGGGAGCGATCGTTCCGAGACCACTCCCTGACGGCCTTCGACGCCGCGTTCCGTGCGCGCACGCTGCTGACGGTGATGGGCATCCTCGCTTTCGCAGTCATCGCCGCGACGGTGCTGGCCACCCAATCCACCGCCGCGATGTACGCCAACGCGGGTGCCGAGACGTTCGCCCGGAACCTGCTGCTCGGCTTCGGCTTCGCTGTCTGGAACCTCGGCTCGTTTACGGCCGCCACCGGGCGCATCGCCGACGGATTGGGCTCGATCAACGCCTTGATTTCCATTTGGGGGAGCGCCCAGGACATGGCGATCGGTCTGGGCCGGGTATTCGAGATCCTGGATCTGAAGCCCGATATCGAGGATGTGCCGAATGCCCGGGCCATGCCGGACTTGCGCGAGGAGGTCGCGTTCCGCTGTGTCGGGTTCGGCTACCTGCCGGGTCGTAGCGTCCTCTCCGAAGTCGACTTGGTCGCCCGGCCGGGGACGATCACTGCGATAGTGGGTTCCACCGGCGCCGGCAAGTCGACGTTGATGGCCCTTCTGCTACGGCTTGCCGATCCGGACACGGGTCGTGTCGAGATCGACAATAACGACATTCGCACGCTCACCGTGGACTCCCTGCGCCGCAACATCGCGTTGGCCACCCAGGAGAACGTGCTGTTCTCCGACACGGTGCTGGAGAACATCCGCTACGCCGCACCAGGTGCTACCCGCGCCGCAGCCGTCGCGGCCCAAGGTGGCGTGCGCCGACGAGTTCATTTCCGCCTTGCCCCGGGGCTACGACACGCCTTTGGGGGAACGGGCCACCAAGCTGTCTAGCGGCCAGCGACAACGCCTCGTCATCGCCCGCGCGGTGATCAAGGACGCGCCGATACTGATCCTTGACGAGCCCACCGCCGCCCTCGACGCCGAGACCGAACTCAAAGTGCTGGACAACCTCAAGGCCTGGGGCCGGGACCGTTGCGTTTTCCTGGTCACCCACCGCTTGTCCACGGTGCGGCAAGCGGATCGCGTTGCCTATCTCCGAGACGGGCGCGTCCTTTCCTACGGCCCTCACGTCGACCTGGTGGCCCAGGGCGGCGCGTACGCGCGGTTCGTAAACGCCGAAACCCACTCGGCCCGGGCGGTCGCCAAGGGAGTCGCCATGGCGGACGACGAATGACGGATAGCGGCCCGCAAGAGGTGCGCATTACCAGCCGGGAGACGTTCATCCTGCTCGGCCGTTCGTTGCAGTTCGCGTGGCCCTATCGACGCCAGATCGCGGTCAAACTCGGATTGACCCTGCTCGGCTTGAGCGTCGTGCTGTTCCTGCCCTGGCCGATCAAGATCCTGATCGACCACGTTGTCGAAGGTCTGCCTGTGGGGTCGTCACCCACTCCCTATCCGCCCTATGTGGCTTGGTTCGTCGACCTGCTGCACGGCCTGACGCCGTTCGAGATCGTCTGGGCGATCGTTGGCGTGTGCGTGGTCGGCATCGTCCTGATCGGTGGTTTCGGCGGCGGCGTGGCCCGGGACAACGCCAGCGGCGGTCTGTCCGAGGGTCTCGACACGGCGACCCAGAGCGAGAACCAGGCCAACGAATCCGGCAGCCGGGTCAGCGGCCTGCTCGGGCTCTACGAGTTCCGCTACCAGCTTCGCATTACCCACCGCATCAACCACGCCCTGCGCACGCTCCTGTTCGGACGGGTCATGGCTTGGCCGATGGTGCGGTTCGCGGACGCGAGCGTAGGGGATGCCGTGTACCGGACCATGTACGACACGCCGGCGATCTCGCGGGTCTGCTACGACATCCTCGTGCTGCCCCTCGCCAACCTGTTCGTGATCGCGACGGTGATCTGGACCACGGCGCATAGCTTCAGCGCCGTGCCCTCGGTGGTCGTCGTGGCCTGCCTCGCGGCCCCGATGGTGCTCATCTCGACGCTGTTGATGACGGGCATGACCCGGCGCCGAGCCCTTGCTAGCCGCGAGGCCGGTGCAGTCACAACCGCCACCGTGGAGGAGGGTGTGGCCAACGCGGTCGCGGTGCAGGGTCTCGGTGCCGGCCAACGACAGCGCGACGACTTCGCCGGCGACAGCGAGACGTCGTTCAAGCGTTTCCGGGCCTACATGGTGATGTACCTCCTGCTGCTCCTGGTGCAGGCCACCGTCGGGGCGGGCCTGATCTTCTACGTCTTCTTCGACATCTGCGCCGCCGTCGTGGAGGGGCGCATGTCGGCGGGCGATTTCAGCGTGGTCTACGCCTACTTCGTGCAGTTGGTCACCAACGTCAGCGGCTTGGGGGCGATGTGGTTCAACCTGCAGAACAACGTGTCGGGCATGCGGCGGGTGTTCGAAGTCGCGGACTCGACGGTGGATGCAGACCGCCACGGCGACCGAGCGGTGGAGCGGTCGGTCGAGCACCTCCGCGTCGAACACGCGACGTTCCGATACCCCGACGGTACCGAAGCGGTGCGGGACGTGGATCTCGAAGGACGCGTCGGTGAAGTGGTTGCACTAGTTGGCTCCACGGGTGCCGGCAAGAGCACCTTGGCCTACCTGGTAGCCGGCTTTGTCCAGCCGACCGAGGGCGCGGTCCTATATGACGGCGTCGATGCCCGGCGCCTGCGCGCGGATGCAGTACGCGCCCAGGTCGCCTTCGTGTTCCAGGAGCCGTTCGTGTTCGACGACACGGCTGCCGCCAATATCCGCATGGGCAATCCAGCCGCTTCGGATGCAGAGGTCGCCGCGGCGGCGCGCACCGCGGGCGCGTTGGATTTCATCGAAGCGCTGCCGGACGGCTTCCAGACCCGTCTGGGCCGTGCGGGAGCGCGACTCTCCGTCGGTCAGAAACAACGCCTGGCAATCGCCCGGGGACTGGTGAGTCCCGCCCCCATCCTCGTTCTGGACGAACCGACGGCCGCTCTCGATCCCGAAACGGAAAACGCGCTCGTCGAAGCCCTCAAGGCCGAGCGGTCGCGACGACTGCTGATCGTCATCGCCCACCGTCTCAGCACCATCCGAACCGCGGATCGCATCTGCTTCCTGGACGGGGGGCGCATCGTCGAGACCGGCAGCCACGACGAGCTGATGGCGAAGCCTGACGGCGCGTACAGGCGGTTCGTGGAACTGCAACTCGGTGCGGTTGCTGCCTAAGGACCACCTGCCTAAGGACGCCTTGACTCATCATGATGACTAAACGCATGCAAGTTCTGTTCGACGACGAGGAGTATCGGGAGATACAGCGCGTCGCTCGCGAGTGCCATATGACCGTAGCCGAGTGGGTGCGCCAGTCGTTGCGCGACGCGAGGTTGACCCGGCAGTCGGTCGCGCAAGCCAAGCTGCGGGCGGTGGATGAGACGGGTCACAGCTTTCCCGTAGGAGACATCGAGACAATGCTCGGGGAGATCGAAACGGATTAGTTGCCGGAGTGACGACTTCAATGTCCCCATGTATTTGGTGGGCGCGGATCGCCCGAGCAAGGTCCTGGTGACCGAATCTCGCAAGTCCATCCGCAGGAACGAGCGTCTTGTGACCAACATCTAGATCGGCCTGGTTGAAGTCCGTACCGAAACGCTCGTTGACGATGTCGATGAGCTGGGAGAGCGGCACGGCTTCTTCGTGTACGGTGCCTGAACCCAGCTCGGTGGGTCCATCCAAGGCCTGTGCATCACCCTCGTCGAGCGAAATGGAACCCTCGCTGATCTTCTGCAGTCGGTAGTACTCGAGCCGGACCTCTTCGTCGAACCGATAGGCGTCACCGCTTTCACGGCGGGGCAGCTTCGTCGCCAGATGGCGGAGATAGGCATAGAGCTTCTCCAAATCCGAGTCCCGGTACGGGATCACCTGGCTCAGGAAACCGTAGAGATTGCGGAACGCCTGGGCCTTTCCGCGCCAGAGTTCCGCTTCGTTCTCGTCCTTGTCCCGCACCGCCCGGAACCGCGACACGGCGGCGTCCAGCAGGGCGTTCATGGTCTCGTGGTCCTGGGCGCTCTGGCGCCGCCTGAAGCATACGTTACAGAACCGTTGAACCTCTTCGTCCAGGTACACGCCCGACGCGTCGAGCTCGGCCTTGATCTCGTACATCCGGGACGGCTCGACCTCGTCGCCCATCGCCGCACCCTCGTAATACACTTTGAACGCTTCGCGTATCTCCTCGCGGTCGTTGACGAAGTCCAGAACGAACGTGTCCTCCTTCAGCGGATGCGTCCGGTTGAGCCGGGACAGTGTCTGCACGGCCTGGATGCCCGCCAGCCGCTTGTCCACGAACAGAGTGTGGAGCAGCCGCTGGTCGAAACCCGTCTGGTACTTCTCCGCCACAAGCAGCACCCGGTATTCCTGGCCCGCGAAGTGCTCGGGCAGCTCCTTCTCGGGGATGCCGCCGTTCATCTGCACTTCGGTGTACTCGACATCGGGATGCAGGTCGTCCCTCACCGCGCCCGAGAATGCGACCAAGGTCTTGATCGGATAGCCCTTATCCTTGATGTAGCGGTCGAAGCCCTGCTTGTAGCGCACGGCTTCGAGGCGGGAGCCGGTGACCACCATCGCCTTCGCCCGCGCGCCGATCTTGTGTCGCGTCACGGCCTGGAAGTGCTCCACCATGACCTCGGTCTTCTGGGCGATGTTGTGCGGATGGAGCCGCAGGAACCGGGCAAGCGCCCGCGCCGCCTTCTTGCGTTCCACGTTCGGGTCGTCCTCGCACGCCTTCAGCAACCCGTAGTACGTCGCATATGTCGTGTAGTGCCGGAGCACGTCGAGGATGAATCCCTCCTCGACGGCCTGCCTCATGGTGTAGCGGTGTACCGGCTCCCCGCCTCGCCCGAACACCGACAAGGTCTTGTGCTTGGGCGTCGCCGTAAACGCGAAGAAGCTCAGGTTCCGCTGCTGCCCGCGTTTCGCCATGCTACGGAACAGCTTCTCCAGGTCTTCCAGACCTTCCTCGGCAGCGCGGGTCCGGGCTTCCTCGCGCAAATGCTCGCCGCCCAAAACCTCCTTCAGATTGGTCGCCGTCTCGCCGCCTTGCGAGCTGTGCGCCTCGTCGACGATGACCGCGCACCGCCGGGTCGGCAGGACGCCGGTTGCCTCGTCGCCTTGCTCTTCCGCCATCCGCGTTAGCTGCCGCGACACGAACGGGAACTTCTGCAAGGTGGTCACGATGACAGGAACCCCACTCGCCAACGCCTCGGCGAGCTGCCTGGAACTCCCCTCGATCCTCTGCACAACGCCCTGCTTGTGCTCGAACTGGTAGATCGTGTCCTGAAGCTGCTGGTCGAGCACGACGCGGTCGGTGACGACAATGACGCTGTCGAACACCCGCTCGTTTGCCTCGTCATGCAGCGATGCCAGCCGGTGGGCGAGCCAGCCGATGGTGTTGCTCTTCCCGCTGCCAGCGGAGTGCTCGACCAGATAGTTGTGCCCCGCACCTTCGTCCCGCGCCATGCGCACCAAGGCGCGCACCGCACCGAGTTGGTGGTAACGGGGGAAGATCATCGTCTCCACCTTGACCTTGCGTCCCTTGTCGTCGCGCCGCTCGTCGATCTGAAGGTGAAGGAATCGTGCGAGCAGGTCGAGCAGACTGTGGCGCTCCAGCGCTTCCTCCCAGAGATACGCCGTGCGGTAGCCCTGGCTGTCGGCATCGGCTGGGTTGCCCGCCCCGCCGTCGCAGCCCTTGTCGAAGGGCAGGAAGTGTGTAGCTTCCCCGGCCAGCCGCGTTGTCATGCGGACGCACTCGGTGTCCGCCGCAAAGTGTACGAGCGCACGGCTCTTGAACTCGAAGATCGGCTCCCGTGGATCCCGGTCGCGCCGGTATTGGCGCACCGCGTCGTCCGTGGTCTGGCCGGTCAGCGGATTTTTGAGTTCCACCGTGGCAATCGGGATGCCGTTGAGGCTCAACGCCAGATCAACCGACTTCTCCGAGCGCGGCGAATAGTGAAGCTGGCGAGTGACCCCGAGACGATTGGCGGCGTAGCGGGCGTCGAGTTCCGGGTTCAGTTCGTGCGCGGCCCTAAAGTAGGCGATTCGCAACGTGCGCCCGTAGCACTTGAAGCCGTGACGCAGGGTCGCCAACGAGCCGTGCGTGTCCATCCAACGACACAGGTCGCCGAGCACCTGATCACCCGTACCCTCGCCGTGCAGGGCTTCGAGCCGCGCCCACTCCTTCGGCTGGGTCTCGCGGATAAAGGCCAAGGCGGCGGCCGGGAAGATGGCGCGTTCGCGGTCGAAGTCGGTCGCCGGGACGGCAACATACCCGTGACCGAGCAGGTGCGACTCGATGACCGTCTCGAACGCGGCTTCGTCCGTTGACTTCACTGGCCCAGCCTTGAGAGCCGTTGGTCGACTGCCCAGACGGCGACTTGGCAGAACGGTTCAAGTTCGCCATATGCGGGTAGCCACCGTTCTCGTTGGCTTTGAAGCCGCGAGCGAGCACCCGACCTTCCCCTCGTCTTCTTGTACCACTCGGCGATACCGTCGATCATGCCTTTTCGGCGCCCCCTCAAGGTCGGCAGGTTGAGATTGAGTACATCGTCGAGTTCCGCGTTGAATGCCTCATCGTCCGACCAGATGCTGCCGTCGACTACTCCATAGCGAATCCGTGCCTCTACGCGGCGGGTTGGATCTGCGGGATTCCACAACAGGTCCTGATCCCCCTTCCGGGCGTCGCAATGCTGTTTAGCCTTTGGCCCTTTACCGCCGTGGCACGCTGCAAGCAGGTTCCGGTAGACGAGCTGCAGGTCTGGGCAGCGGCTCTGGGGTCGCCAGTGCTCGATCCTCGTACTTCCGTCGTCGTGGATTCGATCCATGCAATAGCAGCAGAGCCCCCGCTGCTCCGTCACGAGCGCCCGCCGAAGCTCGTCCTTGCCCATGTAGTTGCCGTAGTTGCTGCCTGCCGTCTGGCGATGAGTAGTCAAGCTCGGGGGCTCCTGTCCCTTCGTGATCGCCCTCACTCCTCACCCTCCAAGAAATCAAGCAAGGTCCTGACCCTGGTCACCTCCGGGTCGCTCTCGCCAAGTATCGCGACGAGCTCCTCCAGCAGTTCACGCCCCTGCTCGAAGCGTTCTCGCCCGATCGTCCGGGAGATCTCTCCGAGTAACTCATGCACTTTTTTGGTCCGAGGGTCGGCTTCCATGACTTCTTCCAGCACGCGGCTGGAATCAACGCCGAATGAGTGGGGAGGCGAGTAGACCTCCCCATCCGCGATGATCTGAATGTGGTCGTGGGGCACTTCGCCGATGACCTGGGGCGAGTGAGTGGTCGCGATGAACTGGCATCTGGGGAACGCCGCCGCGAGATTGTGGACGATCCGCCGCTGCCACTTTGGATGCAGGTGAAGGTCAAGCTCGTCGATCAGCACGACCGCTTCCGCCTCTGCAGCCGGATCGGCCAAGTTGGGATTGGCGAGTGCAAGCCGACGCGACACGTCGAGCACGAGTGCCAGATTGCCTCGTTCTCCATCGGAGAGCTGCTGCACTGGAATCGACATCGACTCCCGATCGATCCAGAGCTGCGGACGCCGCCCTTCACCTTCCGGTCGCAAGTTTCGATACCCGGGCAGGAAGCGCTGGATTGCACTTTCAAGAGTGGCGAGTACGCGAGCGCTACGTGATCGCTCGTCACGCAAAACCTCCTGTGCCCGAAGCCAAGCCGCCATCTCGCCTAGGCGAAACACGCGACCCGACAGCGCACTTGCGAAAGCTTCGCCTACGGCGGCTTTGTGCGGCACGTCAGCCTTAGTCGTCGCCCGGTTCGTCGAGAACATGATGGCCAATGGCACACCATTTTCGCTACTCTCATCGGGTTCGGGCATCCTGCCCACCAAATCGGCCTTGCTGGAAGTACCTGAAGAGCTTGATCTGCGTACCCGGTAGGTAACGTAGCGGTCCGCCAAGCGTACTTCGCACTCAATCGTAAGTGCATCCCGACACGCTCTGACATCCTTGGCAAATAGTGGGGTGGTGCTCTGCTGCAATCGACTTGTACGCTTTACTATGGCGGAGAGGCAAACGCCGAGTGCATCGAGGATGCTCGTTTTGCCCACGCCGTTAACGCCGACGATCAAGTTCATGCCTGGTGCGAAGCGCAACTCCGCTGCCTCGATGGCACGGAGATCTTCCAGGCGCAGGCGCGTGACAATCATGTCTCGGCCCCGATGTCGATCCGGCCCGCAACGGCCCCTGCGATGAGGGCCGATCGTCGCTCTTGGAGCAGACGGACGCTCAGATCTGCTGTGTTCGTTAAGGAGTCCAACTTCGAACATTCAGTTGCGATGAACTCGCCGATTTCCGCCTGCTCGGACAAAGGAGGCACTGGAAGGTGAGTCTCAAAAAGACCTTCCGGGTATAGGCGAAGGCGAGACGACCAGACGCCTTTCGAATGGCGTGTGACTTCCTGCGCAAATACTGGCAAGCGTACGATCATGTCAAGATAGCTTCGACTGAGCCGACTTGACGGCTCGTAGACGTTGTAGGCTGGACTGACAATGCCATCCATGTCTGCGACGCCCATAGCGCCCATCCAGGCCCAAAGCGTATTCACAACTAGGTCGCCTCGCCGACAGATCTTGTATCCCTCTGTCGATTCGGCTTTGAACATATTGACCTGCTTTTCCGACCTCAACGTCACGCCGGTTAGATGTGATACGGAGAGCAGGTCTTCCTGACCGGTCTGAGAGCGTGCGTCACGTTCCGTCAACAGCCAACGCGCACGCTCTGTATCCCAATGCGTGGGGATTCTACCGAGCCAGGAAATCCCGGAGTCGCGCAATCGCATGTTCGAGTTCAGCCCTCGCGTCACAGATCTAGTGATGAGCGCGGAGCGCTTCTCGAACGTCAGCTTGAGCAGCCGTTGCTTCGCAGCAATCAAGGCGTCGATCTGAGAGGTCTCGTGGTCGAGGAAGGCGGTGATCGTTTGCTGTTTTGTCTGTGAAGGGACGCAGACCGGAATGTCACGAAGTTCAGACGCGTTGATGGCTGGGTAGTTGACGCCCACAGACCTCATCGCCACTTCCGACAGAAACGAAGGCTCGCGCAATGCGTAGCTGCTAAACGCAGTATCCAGAACGCCCTCACGAGGCCGCACCACCGCGAAACCGGTAGACACCACCAAGTTGTCAGGAGGATCCCGAACGGGTGCGATTGCCTGAAGGTACGTGCGAACACAAGAGACGATGACGTCTCCGTGCCGAACACATCTCCGGGCTCGACTCGGCGCCTTTGCGAAAGTGTAGTTGGTGGTCTGATTGACTGTTCCGGAAGAGTCGACGTTGCTAATGTCCACGTACTCCAACTCGTAATCACGATCCGTGTCTTCACCTAGTACGTCGTCGTTGATGGTGGCAACGTACTTGAGTCGGCGTTTGAGGTTGGTTCGCTCGGTCACGCCGTTATCTCCCGCAGCAGCCGCAGGATCTCTTCCTCGGCGTCTTTCAAGTCGGCGTCGATGTCCGCGAGCGGTCGCGGCAGTGTGTACTGGTAGAAGTGCCGGTTGAAGTTGATCTCGTAACCGATCTTGTCTTTGCTTCGGTCCATCCACGCATCGGGAACATGCGGCTCTACCTCCCGCGCAAAGTACTGGTCGATGTCGTCTTTGCTCCGAACGTTCTCGAAGTCGCGTAGTGCGGAATCCGGCTCACACTGCATGTCGGCCCCGCCGGCGACGACTGGTTCGGCATCCGGATCGGCTTTGGTGAAGATGTCTCGGAAAAGCCGCTGCTCAGCCTTCTTCCACTTTGAGCCGTGGTCGCGGAGGACGCCTTGGACGCTACGCCACACCGCATTCCAGTCTCGCTGCAGTTCGCGACCGATCGCCTTGTCGATGGCCTGCACGTCGTCCACTAGCTGCGGATAGGCGTCAAGAAATCGAGCCTTGCCATCCACCGTCATCTGGTAGTGCAACCGCAATGGCCGCTCCACGGTGACGCGGGTGTAGCCGAAGTCCGCGTTGTCGAAGATCTTCGAGTACTCTCCGTCCTCGAATTGGCCATAGAGCCTGACGATGTGGGCGATCTGGTTCCTTGCCAGGTGGCGACGTTTGTCGCCGAGGCTGCGGCGGCTGTCCTCGCTGCCGCCCGGCGTCCACGACGCTCGGGCATCGATTAGCTGAATCCTGCCTTTGCGACGCTCCTCCTTGCGGTTCGTCACGACCCAGACGTAGGTGGCAATGCCGGTGTTGTAGAACATCTGCTCTGGCAGGGCGATGATCGCTTCCAGCCAGTCGTTCTCGATGATCCAGCGGCGGATTTCGCTCTCGCCGGAACCGGCGCCGCCGGTAAAAAGCGGCGACCCCGAGAACACGATGGCGAGCCGCGAGCCGTACTTCTGTTCTTCGGGACGGACGGGTTCGAACTTGGCGATCATGTGTTGCAGTACTAACAGGGAGCCATCGTTGACGCGCGGTAGGCCCGCGCCGAATCGCCCGGCAAAGCCGAGCTTTTCCCGTTCATCCTGGATCTGGTTCTTCTGCTTCTTCCAGTCCACGCCGAAGGGCGGGTTGGTGAGGAAATAGTCGAAGGTGTCGTCGGCGAATCGGTCCTCGGTGAAGCTGTCGCCGAATCGGATGTTGTCGCTGCGGCCGTTGTGATCGACCTGCTTCATGAGCATGTCCGACGCGGCGGTCGCATAGGCGCGCTTGTTGTAGTCCTGCCCGTAGACGAAAAGCAGCGCCTCGGGATGGTGTTCGCGCAGGTAGTTCTGCGCCTCCGCCAGCATGCCCCCCGTGCCGCAGGCCGGATCGAGGAGCTTGCGTACCGTGCCGGGCGTGGCGAGCAGGTCGTCGTCCTCGATGAACAGGATGTTGACCATGAGCCGGATGACCTCGCGGGGCGTGAAGTGGTCGCCCGCCGTCTCGTTGGCTAGTTCGTTAAAGCGGCGGATCAGGTTCTCGAAGATGAGACCCATCTGCTCGTTCGGCACGCGATCCGGATGCAGATCGACATCGCAGAACCGAGACACGATCAGGTAGAGCAGGTTCGACTCGCGCATCTTCTCGATCTCGGTCTCGAACTCGAAGTACTCGAAGATGCGGCGCACATTGCCCGAGAAGCCCTGGATGTAGCCGACGAGGTGCCCGGCGATGTTATCGGGGTCGCCCTTGAGGCGCTCGAAGGTCAAGGGCGAACGGTTGTGGAAGCGCTGGCCGGCGACCCCGTTGAGGATGGAGTCGAGTGCATCGCCTTCGAGCTTGCCGCCCTTGCGCCGCTCGTAGGTCGCCAGCACTTTGTCCTTGGTCGGTGCGAGCACGCAGTCGAAGCGCCGCAATACCGTCAGGGGCAGCATCACGCGCTCGTACTGCGGGGGACGGTACGGGCCACGCAGCAGATCGGCGATCTGCCAGATCAGGTTCGCGAAATCGCTGTGGTCAGGCACTGTTCCGCATGCTCGCGCTTGTCGCCGGATTCACGTCGTTCCGATTGAGTTCAATTGGCAGATTCCGATTACCCGCCAAGTACACCCTGCCTTGCCACACAGGTCAAACATCGGCGCATTCGCAGTACGCGATCATCACGCTAGTTGCAACAACCTGAGGTCGCAACTTGAGGTCGCATGGAACGGTGTTCGCCATGCCCAGCAGCCCAAACTCTCGAGGTGGCTCGTGTCGTAATCGCCAGACGTTCGACCGACTCCCGAACTCGTCGACACGCTCGAGGTTCGAGTCGCCAACCCTCTGTGATTCGGCCAAACGCCCGGCACGATCAGGCGCGGCGGTGGCGTGGACGACCTCGTGACCTCATTGGACCTAGAATGCCCGGACAAGTGACCTCCATATTCAAGCAGCCCCAAGGAGTTGGACTGTTTGACGCCGGTTCGGGCTGGCGGCTACGGCTGAAGACCTGCCGATGTCGAGAGCGGGAATAGCAACATGCGGCGTGGGCACGTGTGTGCCCATTCGCGGAACTTCGTGCAGTCCAAGCAGCTTCGACCGTACGTCGGTGAGGTTGGTCAGTAGTGGAGTGACCAAGTCTCGCATTGGCCTGCCAGGTTGGTCGGCGACCAGCCTCCCGCGCCTGCGTCAGCTTGGTCACTCGTCGATTGACATTCCGGGGTGCCAATGTCTCCTCAACGGCATGTTTGGCCCAGATATCCAGCACCTTCCCCTAGGGTCGCAGCATCCCTTGGACTACCAGAGAGTCCAGCACCCTTCTTTGGCCGCTGGCCGCGTTGTGCCGTTGTGGCGTCGACGGCCTTGGCATCGGCTGGGGACGCGCCGCTGTGCCGACAGGCGAACCCCTTAGAGGCCTTTAAACCCTTACCAAGGCCCCTAAACCTGGAATCTCCAGATGTGGTCAGGTTAGAGAATTAGGACCTTTAGTCCCACATTGGCCACTCACGCCGTTACTCGGCGCACGCCAAGTTCCTAGCGATTCGCCGGAGTCTCCGTGGGAGGTGGAGGCGCGGGCGGATCTGGAGGTGGAGGCGGTGGTGGAGGCGGCTCCGGTGGCGGTGTAGGGGGTCTTGGCGGATCTTGGCTCTCTCTGGGTCCGCTTTCTCCGGGCCTAGGCATGGGCCACCTCCATCATCTTCTTGGTTTCTTCAGCTATTTCATTGTAACGCCTTGGGTTTGTCACGATGGCGCCATTGTTACTTGTCACGTTATCCAGTCCGTTACGCGCCTTACGGTAGTCCTGTTCCGCCTGACTCTGATCCAACAGGTACCGGTCCATGTCCCGCAGTAACCGTTCTAGGTCTCGGTTCAGCTCGCCACAACGATGGGCGATCTGGTGCGCCGTCACGGCTTTGTCGGCGTACTGACCAAAGTGCATCATCAGCGTGATTACTGTCAAAGCGATAGAGACAACGGCTGGCACCAATGCCGATATCCCTTCGACCCAAGCTGCTAAGGCTGTGACTGTGGTCGCCAACCCCGTCACGACCAACCACCGTGTCATACGCTGCGCCTTCTTCTGGTTCTCCCGGGCGAGTTCCTGATAGTACCTTTGGAGGGTCTGGGCATCCCAGATCGAGTACCAAACTTCGCGTCGAACTTGATACACCATGATGCTAGCGTTTGTGCTTTCTCGGGCACCGGACCTTACCACCAGTTCACACGAGCTAGCTAG
>JAPPND010000072.1 GCA_028818795.1 Gammaproteobacteria bacterium
ACGTCGCGGCGATCTCGTGCATTTCGCCGACGAAGCGCCACGCCTTGAGGCTGGTTGCGGTGGCGCCGGATTCGCTGCGGCGCACCAGACCGGGTTGGGAGATATCCCATTCGGCGAGCAACGCGTTATTGACGCCGTTGCTCTCGGCCAGGGCCCGGACCCCCAATATGAGCGCAATCGAGCCCTTGGCGTAGGCGGCGTAGCACATCTTGAGCGCGGACGCGGCACCCGGTCCTCCGTCGACGACGCGGGCGTCTACGACGGATTTCTCGAACAACGACGCAACCCGGTCGGCACAATCCCCGGACAGGTAGAACCGGGTGGTGCCTTCGCGCCATGCCGGGGGTCCGACGATGCCGCCGTCGACGTACCGGTCGCCGACAAGACCTTCGACCTTGGCGGCGGTAGCGGGCGATACGGCATTCCCGTCGACGTAAATCCCGGTGAAATCGCGTTCGGTAACGGATCGGGCGACCGTCACTGCGGCATCCGGCGGACACACCGAAATCACGATATCGACATCGAGGGCCTCGTCGAGGGACGCGACGGCCCGAAGCCCGGCCTGGTGCGCCCGGTCGCGCGTGGTGCCGCTGCGGTTCGCGGACACCCACGTAACGTCGTGGCCGTTGCCGAGAAGGGCAGCGCCGACCGACGCGCCCATGGCACCTGGATGGAGGAGCAGGATTTTCATCGGCGGTAGTCCAGTGGGGGGGCGCGATCGCCAAGCAGCGGCCGGTAGACGAAGTCGGCGCCGCGACGTTGCTCGAACTCCGTCCGGGCCGCGGCCACGAGTTTCGGATTGGCATAGAGTTCGCGGGCGGTGGCCGCGAGTACCTCGGCGGCCAACATCATGCCCTTGTGGCCGATGCTCATGCCGCCCGCTGCGACGGCTTGCCAACTGTGGGCCGCCGTTCCGGGAACCCAGGTCGCGGCACCGAAACCCGCCGTCGGCACGTTCCAGCTGACGTCGCCGACGTCGGTGGATCCCGTCTTCTGGCGAAACTCGAAGGGCGCGATTTCTGCTGCGCTGGACAGTGGCCGTTTCCTGCCGAACAGCGACTTGCGGATCGCCTTCGCGAATTCGAGTTCGGCCTCGTCGTAGTTGACGCCGCCGAGTTTCTGCATTTCGGCGTAGATGGCCTTAGCCAGAGCCTCGTTCGGGAGCAACGGGTAGTTGCCATGCATGACCTCGTAAGACATGCGGGTGCCGGTTCCCAGCGCGGCGCCTTCCGCTGCGGCAACTACGCGGTCGAACAACACGTCGACCTCGTCGCGCTCCGGATGGCGGACGTAGTAGTAGACCTCGGCGCGCTCAGGTACGACGTTCGGCGCATCCCCGCCGTGCGTGATGATGTAGTGGATGCGGGCTCTCGACGGCATGTGCTCGCGGATCAGGTTGGCCATGTAGTTCATCGCCTCGACACCGTCCAAGGCTGATCGTCCCCGGTGCGGGGAAGCGGCCGCATGGGCGGCGATGCCGCGGAACGTGAAGCGCGCCGACTTGTTGCCGTTGCTGCTCTCGGGAACGGCCACGTTGCGATCGTTGGGATGCCAGTGCAGCGCGACATCCACGTCGTCGAACAGTCCCGCACGTGTCATGTAGACCTTGCCGGAGCCGCCTTCTTCGGCCGGTGTGCCGTAGACACGCACCGTCCCGGTGGTTCCCGTGAGGGTAAGCCACTCGGCGATGGCGATGCCGGCGGTCGCCGAGGCACTGCCGAACAGGTGGTGGCCGCACGCGTGGCCGGTCGCGTCCTCGACCACCGGTTGTCGGCGGGGTACCGCGGCTTGGGAGAGGCCGGGTAGGGCGTCGAACTCGGCGAGGATGGCGATCACGGGTTTGCCCTTGCCCCTAGTAGCGATGAAGGAAGTGGGCATGCCCGCGACGCCCTTGGCGACGGCGAACCCGTGTTCGTCGAGATAGGTCGCAAGCCGTGCCGAACTCTTCACCTCCTGGTAGCCGAGTTCTGCGTAGTCGAACAGGTCCGAAGCAATGGCGATGGCCTCGCTACGGCGTTCTTCGACCAGATCGCCGATTTCCCCGGCGCGGACGGGCAAGGCCAGGGAGAGCGCCAACAGGCCTGCCAGGTATGCAAAGGCCGAGTCGGGGCGAGTTAACGGTCGCATGGCGGGCTCTTCCACTTTCGGCGCTTGCCTGAACGCAACTTCGGATGCGAACTTGCCACGCGCAACATACGGAAGGCGGTGGACCAATTCAAACGAGACACGGGGAGAGCGGAACCAAGATCGCCGACTGCTCCGTTGCG
>JAPPND010000159.1 GCA_028818795.1 Gammaproteobacteria bacterium
CCGCTTCGCCCGCGACAAAGGGCACGAGATCGACGCCGTCGATCGTCCGGTCGCGGGGCAATTCGACACCGGCAGCCGCCGCGGCCGTCGAGAAAATGTCGAAACCGTGGACCGGGGCCTCGAAGGTCTGGCCGCCGGCCAGGCGCGCCGGCCACTTGAGGAAGAAGGGCACGTGGATGCCCCCCTCGAAGAAGCTGATCTTCCAGCCGCGGAACGGCTCGTTGACACGCGGCAGGCCGATGTAGGCCGGTGCGCCGTTGTCCGACGTGAAGAATACGAGAGTGTTGTCCTCGAGGCCGTTCTCGCTCAGCGCGGCAAGCACCCGGCCGACGCTGCGGTCGAGGGAACGGACCATCGCCGCGTAGACGCGCAGGCGGTGCCCGTCGATGTGCAGGAGCGCGTCGTAGTCGGCCTTCAAGGCCTGCAGCGGCGTATGCACGGCCCAGTGTGCGAGGTATAGGAAGAAAGGCCGGTCCCGGTTGGCCTCGATGATCCGGACGGCCTGGTCGGTGTAGTAGTCCGTCAGGTAGCCGCCCGGCTCGAACTTCGGGCCGCCGTTGAACGAGGCGGAGAACTGCATGGCACGCCATAGGAAGCGGTCGATGCCGTCGAAGTCCTGCTTCGAGTTGACGACATCCGGGTGGTCCTCGGGTAGGTAGAGGCCGCTCGCCATGAGCAGGCTCTCGTCGAAACCCTGGTCGTGGGGCGCCATGCCGCCGCTCAAGCCCAGGTGCCACTTGCCGATATGCACGCTGTGGTAGCCGGCGGGTTTCAACAGTTCGGCGAGCGTGATCTCGGACGGGGGCACGCCCATGTCGTCGTAAGCGATCGAGGGTTCCGCGTCTTCGATGACGGTCGTGCGAAGGGTTCCCGGCCTCCTGTTCCCAAGCAACGGCACGATGGTGCTGAAGCTCGCTGGCGTCGGGGTGAACTCGAAGCCGAAGCGGGTGCCGTAGCGACCGGTCATCAGCGCGGCTCGGGAAGGCGCACAGGTGCCGTTGGCCGCGTAGCCGTTCGCGAAGTGGACGCCCTCCCGGGCCAACGAATCGATGTTCGGCGTGGGCACGGTGCCGCCGGCGACGCCGCCGCCGAGCCAAGTGAGGTCGTTCCAGCCGAGGTCGTCCGCGAGGATCACCACGATGTTGGGCGGCCTCTCTGCCTCGGGTCGGCCCGCCGGATCGGGCCCGGAGTCCCACTCGATCATTCGGTTCGCTGCGACGTCGTCGTGCAGTCGAATCTCGACGATCTCCAGCAGGATCTCAAGGCGGTAGGCCCAGGCGATGCCGACAGCCGCCACAACGGCCAAAGCGAGACCGATCAGGACACCCGTGCGCCGGCTCATTGGGACGAATTCCGTAGGGGCGACCCTTGTGGTCGCCCGCCGCCCCTCACGAGTTCGCGTTCGGTAGCCGGAGAGACCGGCCCTTCGAGAACAGCCGCCATCGCATCGAGCAGCGTGTCGAAGAAGAGGTCCGCGTCGTGCCCCTCGAAACTGCCGCCGGAGAGCGCTCGCTGAGAAAGCGCCAAAACGGCCATGCGGTGCATCAGTTCGATGCGACGGTCGGCGAGCGCCTCGGGAATCGGAAGCTGCGCGCGAATGCGGGCCGAGACCTCCTGCGCGGATGCGCCCGTGTAGCGCCTCGCCCGGTCCTGGAGCGCATCGCTGGGCAGGAACGCCAACTGGCCAACCACTTTCAGGAAAAGCGCGAACTCCGGATTCCGACGCACGATACGGACCGGCGGCAGGACCGCCACCGCACACAGCCGGCGAACGTCCTGCGCTTCGCCGGATGCGTCGAGTTCCCGCAGCATGCGCTCGCGCTCGAGGGCAACCTGGGTGCCGCGCTCGCTGTAGAGGGCGTCGATCAGGCCCTCGCGACCGCCGAAGTGGTAGTGCAGCGCCGACTCGTTGCGCTGTCCCGCTTCGCGAAGGATGGCACGGGTGGAGCTCGGGCCTATGCCGAGTTCCGCGAACAGTCGCTCGGCGGCGCGAAGCAGGGCGCCGCGCGTGGACTCGCCGGCCGCCGTCGCCGTCCTTGCTCGGGCACCTATCGAAACCGTCGTACCCCTACCCACGAAGGTCCCTAATGACATTCATCACTTCCAATGGTTTAATGATAGACATTAATTCTCTCGTACGCAAAGACTCCTGGATGAACCAAAGAGCTCGCGCAGCCTTGTCCCGTCGGGCGGCGGGGTTCATTGCGTTGGCCGCTGCCTTGACGACCGTCACGACTCTGTTCGCGCCGATGTC
>JAPPND010000211.1:0-824 GCA_028818795.1 Gammaproteobacteria bacterium
CCGCGCCACCAGGTTGCCGCTGTCCATCCAGCGCTCGCCGGGCATCTCCGCGAGCTTGCACGCGACGTACTCGAAGGTCAGGTAGGCGCGGCGCTCGGTGCCTAGGGCCAGCGACGCTGGCACCCGTCCGGCGCGGCGCAGGAAGACGACGACCGGCACCACGCGGTCGGTCTTCAGCATGTCGGCGAGGTCGAGGCAGTAGTGCGCCAGCCGGTGCGGCGAGAACCGGCTCGGGTCGGACTCCTCCTCCAGCGCGAACACCACCGCCTCGCGGCGGCCGTCGGCCCACGTCACCCGGAGGGGCACGTCGAGCTCCCGGAAGCGGTCGCCGAGACGCGCCTTCAACTGCTCCTGGCGCACCGGGAAGAAGGTCGCCTCGTCGTCGGGTGCCGGGGCCTCGCCGGGCGCGCAGAACTCGAGCGCCTCGCGCGGGTATTCGACGATGAGGTTCTTGAAGTTCTGGTCGTGGCTGACGGCGTCCGCCATGCCCGCGCCCCCGTGTTGCATCGGGTGAATGATCGGCCAATCGCCCGGTCGGGCGCTGTGGTGGATGTCTGCAATGCGTGTCAGCGATCGTAAGAAATTCGCGTAGGAGATCTCGTGCGATCTGCCGACCGGAGCCGGGCGGGGTGGATCCTAGCTAGACGCGCAAAGGAACACGGTCGTAGGGGACGGGCTTGTCCCGTCCCGCTGCCGAGGGCGCCGGTACATCAGGCGCGGGCGACCGCGGGCCCCGGGGGGGGGGGGTTGGGGGGCCCCCCCGGGGGGTTAAAAACCCAATAAAAATGTGGGGCCAATAGGGGCGGTTAATGGGCCCCCGGGGC